>JAUZEI010000398.1 GCA_030839105.1 Actinomycetota bacterium | reverse complement strand
CCATGCAGGTCGCGATCCCGGAGATCGACGGGCGGCTGATCAGCGTGCCGGTCGCGGTCGTGGTCGTCGGCGCCGACGGTTTGCCTGTGTACGTCGCCGACCCGGAACGCGCCGCACGGGTCGCGGGCATCGCCGTGCGCCACGCTCTGCTGCGACGGAAGCCCAATGCAGACAAGAAGATTGCGATCGTCTTGTCGTCGTACCCGACGAAACATGCGCGCGTCGGCAACGCCGTCGGACTCGACACTCCCGCCTCCGCCGTCGTCCTTCTGCGCGCGTTGCGCGACGCCGGCTACAACGTCGGAGAGTTCCCGGAGGACAGCGACGAGCTCATCCACACGCTGATCGCGGCGGGCGGGCACGACGTGGAGTGGCTCAGCGATGAGCAACTCGCGCGCAATCCCGCGCGCGTCCCGCTCGCGGATTACCAAGCCTGGTTGGACGAGTTGGCACCGTCCCTGCGCGCGTCCATCGTGGAGGCGTGGGGAGAGGCGCCAGGCACCTTGTACGTCGACGACGGCGACATCGTGGTGGCCTGCCTGCAGTTCGGCAACGTTGTGCTCGCGATCCAGCCGCCGCGTGGCTTCGGCGAAAACCCGATCGCGATCTACCACGACCCGGCGCTCGCACCTTCGCATCACTACCTCGCCGCGTACCGCTGGATCGACCGGGTCTTCGGCGCCGACGCGGTGCTGCACCTCGGCAAGCACGGCACCCTGGAATGGCTGCCGGGCAAGGGCCTCGGGCTCGGGCCGGCCGACGCGCCCGATGCCGTTCTCGGCGACGTGCCGTTCCTGTATCCCTTCATCGTCAACGACCCGGGCGAGGGCACGCAGGCAAAGCGGCGCGGGCACGCCACGGTCATCGACCATCTGATCCCGCCGATGGCGCGCGCCGATTCGTACGGCGACGTCGCGAAACTCGAGCAGCTGCTGGACGAACACGCCATGCTCGCCGCGATGGACCCGGCGAAGCTGCCGGCCGTTCGCGCGCAGATCTGGGAGCTCATCCAGGCGGCGCAACTGCATCATGACCTGCACATCGACGAGCGGCCGAATGACGACGACTTCGACGAGTTCCTGCTGCACGTCGATGGCTACCTCTGCGAGATCAAGGACGTGCAGATCCGCGACGGGCTCCACATCCTCGGCGGCGCGCCGGTCGACGAGGCCCGGATCAACCTGGTGCTCGCGATCCTGCGTGCGCCGCAGACGTGGAGCGGCACGTTCGGGGCGTTGCCCGGCCTTCGCCGCGCGCTCGGCAAGCACGCGGGAATCGCCGAGGACGGGCCGTTGGACGAGGTCGACGCCCTCGAGGATTCTGCGCGCCGGCTCGTCGTCGCGATGGAGGCGGCCGCGTGGGATCCCGCGCGCGCCGCGGCGGTCGTCGAAGCCGAACTCGGCGTCGACGGTCCGGATGTCGTGCGGGTGCTCGAGTTCGCGGCCCGCGAGGTCGTGCCGCGGCTGGCCCGCACCACCGACGAGATCACCCACACGCTGCACGCGCTGAACGGCGGGTTCGTGCCGCCGGGTCCGAGCGGCTCGCCGACCCGCGGAGTCGTCGGCGTGCTCCCGACGGGCCGCAACTTCTACAGCGTCGACCCCAAGGCGATCCCGTCGCGGCTGGCGTGGGACGTCGGGCGCGCGCTGGCCGACTCGCTGCTGGCGCGGTATCGCGCCGACAACGGTGGCGCCTATCCGGACAGCGTCGGCCTCGTCGTATGGGGAACGTCGGCGATGCGCACGAGTGGGGACGACCTCGCGGAGGTCCTTGCCCTGCTGGGCACGCGGCCGACGTGGGACGACGTGTCCCGCCGGGTGACGGGCTTCGAGATCGTGCCGCTGGCCGAGCTGGGGCGGCCGCGGATAGACGTCACGCTGCGGATCTCGGGCTTCTTCCGCGACGCCTTCCCGCACGTCATCACGCTGCTCGACGACGCGATCGCCGCGGTCGCGGCGCTGTCCGAGGACGACGCGGACAACTACGTCGCCGCGCATGCGCGCGCCGACCTCGCGGAGCACGGCGACTGGCGGCGGGCGACGACGCGGATCTTCGGGTCCAAGCCGGGCGCCTACGGAGCCGGCCTGTTGCCGCTCATCGACGCGCGCAACTGGCGCACCGACGCGGACCTGGCCGAGGTCTACGCGGTGTGGGGCGGCTACGCGTACGGCAAGGGCCTCGACGGGCGCAATGCCCGGCCCGACATGGAACGGGCCTACACGCGCATCCGGGTCGCCGCGAAGAACCAGGACACCCGCGAGCACGACATCATGGACAGCGACGACTACTTCCAGTACCACGGCGGGATGGTCGCCGCCGTGCGCGCGCTGACCGGGTCCAACCCCGCCGCGTACGTGGGCGACAGCGCGACGCCGGACGCCGTCAAGACACGAACGCTGGCTGAGGAAACGGCGCGCGTCTTCCGCTCACGCGTGGTCAACCCGAAGTGGATGGCGGCGACCGTCGACTACCTGTTCGGCTACGACGCGACGGCGGGCGTCGTACAGGATTGGATGTACGAAAAGCTGTCCAGCGAGTACATCTTCGACGAGACCAACCGCGAGTTCCTCACGAAGTCCAACCCGTGGGCGCTGCGGGGGATGACCGAGCGACTGCTCGAGGCTGCGGAGCGCGGCCTGTGGGCCGAGCCGTCCCCGGACACACTGGAGCAGTTGCGCCAGACGTACCTCGACCTCGAAGGGGACCTTGAGGCTTAAGGCCTCTCGGGGAAGGCAGCGAT
>JAUZEI010000391.1 GCA_030839105.1 Actinomycetota bacterium | reverse complement strand
CGGCGAGCCCGGGGATCACCGCGTGCCGCAGCACGGTGAACGAGTAGAGCTTGCCGTTGCCGTCGTGCTCCACCCATTCGACGTCTTGTTGGCGACACACCCAGCAAAAGGCCGCGGGCGGGAAGCGGAAGGTGTCGCAGTTCGTGCAGCGCGGGAGCACGAGCCGGTGCTCGGCCGCCGCAGTCCAGAACGGCTCGGTCGCAGGGTTCGCGACGAAGCTCACGAACTCGCTCGGCAGGACTCCGGCTCTCGTCACCATCAGTTACCTTTCGACGTGCAATCGCGTTGTCAACGGTGCAACAGCAGGGCGGACACGGGTATGGATGCGGGTCCGCCGGTGACGAGCGCGATGTCGGCATCGACTACCTGATTGACGGCCGCGCCGCGCAACTGCTCGACCGCTTCCTTCACGTGGGTCATTCCGATGATGTACGCCTCGGAGAGATTCCCGCCGTGAGTGTTGACCGGCAACTTGCCGTCGGGCCAACGGATGTTCCCGTCCGCGACGAACGGGCCGCTCTCGCCGATGCCGCAGAACCCGTAGTCCTCGAGTTGCAGGAGCACCATGCCGGTGAAGTGGTCGTAGAAAAGGGCGACGTCGACGTCGGCGGGTCCGATCCCGGCCATCTCGTAGACGCGCTTGGCGATCGGGCGGTGGCCCGACGACGTGAAGTACTCGTCGGGCATTCCCATCCAGGTGATCGCCTGTCCCCAGCGGCCCGCGCCGCCCGCGGCCGAACCCATCACGTGCACGGGCCGGTGACGTAGATCCTTGGCGCGCTCGGGAGTGGTGGTGATCACCGCGACGGCCCCGTCACACTCCATGCAGTAGTCGTACAGGCCGAATGGCTCGGAGATCATGCGCGCGTCGAAGTACTGCTCGCGGGTCAGCGGATCGCGCATCAACGACGTCTCACGCGTGATCGCGTTGTTGCGGGTCGAGATCGCCACCTCCGCGAGGTGGTCACGCGTCGTGCCGTAGAGATGCATGTGCCGTTGGACGAGCATCGCGAACATCTGGCCGGGCGCCATGAGGCCCGAGTTCGAAGCGAACACCGACTCCGGGGTCGACGGTGCGGAATAGGCGCCGGCGCCGCCCTTGGAGCGCGGTGCGAACGAAGCACCGAAGCGCATGTGCGCCTGTTGCAGGGTGAGCACGCTGACGACGACGTCGGCCATTCCCGTCGCCACTGCGGCCGCCGCAAGCCCGATCGAGCCGGCCGAGCCGCCCCCGCCGCCGGTGAGACCGGCCGTGAAGCGGACCTCCGGGATGCCGAGGATCTGCGCGAGCAGGCTGGTGTCGACGAACGCGCCGCCATACAACGCGAACCCGTCGACGTCGTCGGCACCGAGACCGGCGTCGTCGAGCGCCGCCAGGATCGCCTTAATCGCGAGGTCGAGCGGTGTCTGCGGCAGCGAACGACCGCGCCGGTAGTAGGGGGTGGCGCCGACGCCGACAATGGCGGCGCGGTCCTTGAGGGTGCGGTCGGTCACGCTGCTCCTGTCGGGTGCGGGACGAATCCGGTCGCGTCGACGAGATGCCCGCGGATACCGGTTGGGGCGCGCTCGAACTCCTGCGCGCGCGGTTGCAGGCTGCTCACGAGGATGCGATCGCCGTCAGTTGCAAGCGACCACTCGGTCGCGTCGACCCGGGCCGGTCCGCCCCGCTCCGTCGCGATCGCGACCGCCGGGCCACACAGGACGAACCAGTGCGGCGCAAGACCGGCAGCGACGAGGCGCTCGTACGCGCCCGGGTGCGCGCCGACGACCTCGACTCCGGCAAAGAGCTCCGAGTACGGGATCCCGAGCTCGTCGAGGCCGTCGAGAATCGGTTCGTTGACTCCGAACACGCACTGGAGTTGCAGGCCCCGGGCGAACATCGCGACGCGGTGCGCGTCGCCGGCCGTCGCGTCGGCGAGCGAGAACACACCCCCGTTGATCATCGTGCCGATCATCAAGGGCCAGAAGTGCGCCGACTCCGAGAGCACCGAGCACCACAAGACGCGGGCGCCGTCGCTCACGCCGAGCCCGGCCAGCGTGGAGCACGCGCCGCCCATGGCCCGTTCGATCTCGGAGTGCGAGACCGGCCACGGCACGCGCCCGGCGCCGTCGTCGTACGCGGCGATCGCCCACAGCGGGCGCCCGTCGATTCCCGTCGAGGCGTCGGCAGACCCGGTCTTCGTCGCGTTCGTCGCGTTCACCGCGCCGCCACCCGGGGAATCTTGTGCGGCGGCCCCAGACGTAGGAGTTCTGCGTCCGGGACCAGCTCCACTTCGGGAAGGAGGCCGAGCCGCGCCTCGACCGCGCCCGCCACCGCGTCGCGTACGCGGGCCAGGTGCGCATCGGATGCGTGGTGCCCGACGCGCAGGCGGAGCCGGTCCATCGTCGGTGCTTCGCGGATCACCTGGAACAGTCCGAGATCGCAGGCGTCGACTTCCTCGACCGCGGGCCACACGTCGATGGGCAAGATGGTCCGCCCGTCGACCACGACGCCGTCGCCCTTCCGGCCGACGGGCCAGATGCGGGAGTGCGTGCGCCCGCACGCGCACGGTGTACGCGTGAGGCGCACGAT
>JAUZEI010000376.1 GCA_030839105.1 Actinomycetota bacterium | reverse complement strand
AGCCTCGAGCCGGAACTCGGTGCCGTCGATGGTGTCACCGTCGGAGAGGACCACGTCGAGCTCGATGTTGACCTCGTCGGCCTTCGGGAACGGCGAGAACGCGGCGATCTTGGCACCCGTCCGTTTGCGGATCTTCGCGGCGGCGGGCCAGTGGTCGGGGTGCGTGTGCGTGAGGAGGATCCAGCGGACGCGTTCCTTCATCGACGCCCCGATGATCGCGTCGATGTGGCGACCGAGATCGGGACCCGGGTCGATCACCGCGACCTCGTCGATACCGACGAGGTACGTGTTGGTGCCCGGACCTGTCATCAGGCCGGGATTGTTCGCGACGACTCTGCGCACGAGCGGCGAGAGCGCGCTCGGCGATTCCGGGGTCAGGTCGGGCACGGCGCCTCACGCAGCTCCGCGAGCAGAGGTTCGACGCGATCGAAGCGGGCGAGCACTTCGAGGCTGCGTTGCGTCGGAAGGATCAGGTCGATGTCACCCTCGGCAAACGCACGCAACACGTCGGGTGGACGCATCCACGCCGACGCGACGAGCTCGCTCCCGTCGTGCTCCCCTTCGTGTTCGTCGGGTGAGCGCGCGACGAAGAACCGGGTGTCGTAGCGGCGGGGCGCGCCAACGGGTGTGATCCAGCGCGCGAACTCGATCAACTCGCGCGCGTCGATCGGTATCCCGCATTCCTCGAGGCACTCGCGGGCGGCGGCCGCCCGAAACTCGTCGACACCGAGCTCGGCGGCGATCGGCGCATCCACCGGGTCGACGGCGCCTCCCGGAAAAACGGTCGCGCCCGGGGCGAACACCAGCGCCGGATTACGGCGAAGCACGAAGACGTGGAGGTCGGGGCGATCGCGCACGAGAATCACCGTGGCGGCATCGCGGACCCTCTCCATGGAGGAAGTCTACGCGGCCTCGGCGACGGCCCAGAGTGGCTTCACCTGCCGAAGTACCAGGGTTCAACGGCGACGCAGGGGCGAACTCTCAGGTCTCGGGGAGAAGACGGCGGCGTTCGGCTTCGGTCAGGCCGCCCCAGATGCCGTGCGGTTCGTGCACGCGCAACGCGAAGTCGAGGCACTCCTCCTGCACGATGCACGCCGCGCAGATCGCCTTCGCGTCCGCCTCGCGCACTTCGCGCTCGTCGCGCCGTTCGGCGATCGACGGCGGAAAGAACAGCGTCGACTCCGGGCCTCGGCACGAGGCCTTCAAATGCCAGGTTTCGTGAACAATGCTGAGCGCCACGCCCTACTCCAACCCCCCACAGCACTGGGACATGCGGAAGGTATCTCCGGCGTCAGTGGGAGACAAACGGGCTGGTCAGGAGCCGCGGCGGCGTTCACGGTGGTCGCGCGCGCCACCCGTCTCCGGTTCGACCTCCAAGACCACGCCCTCGATCGAGACGACGCGCACCGAGTCGCCTGCGTGGATCGGTGTGGCGCGGTTCGTGCGGGCCCGCCACAGCGCGTCACGGATGCGAACGACTCCGTCGGGATCGACGTCGGCCTCCGCGAGTCCCATCTCGCCGATGAGTTCTTCACGGCCGATCGTCGGTGTCGAGAAGCGCGATCGCACCATCGCGGTCATCCCCGAGAGCATGAAGACGACCGTGCCGGCGACCACGAGCGCGATCACCCACCACGAGGGATCGAGACGCGACGACCCGCCGTAGAGCCACACCGAACCCGCGACCAGCGAGCCCGCGCCGATGAATGTCCACGGTCCGAGTGAACCGGCCTGAACGTCGATGGACATGCCGAACAGGCCGAGCAGCAAGAGCACGACCGCCCACGGCGCGACCGGGAGATGCGAGAAACCGAAACACGCGCCGATCAACGCGATCGCGCCGACGAAGCCCGCGACACCGACTCCGACCGAGAAGAACTCGAAGACGATCAACGCGAGTCCGACGACGAACAAGAAGTACGCCACCCACGGTGTGTCGAGCGTATGCGCGAGTTGGGCGACGAGACCGAGCTTGCGGAAATGCACCTCGCCTTTCGGCTCGCGCACCTGGCGACCGTTCAGCTCGCGTACCTTGATGGTCGACGGTTGCACGGTGCCGGCCGCAGTTTGCAGCGGCCGGCCGTCGAGCAGCCCGATGAACTCGAGCAACGTCGACGCCTTCGCAGTGACGTCCTTCAGCGGCATGTTCACCTTGAACGAGGTGTCGTCGTAGCGGATCGGGTCGACCGGACCGAGATGTGCGCCCGGTGCAACCGCCGCGAACGCCGCGGTGCGCGCGAGCAACGCGGCCGCGCCGCGGGCCCGGCCGCCGGAAGGACCGACCCAGACCGTGACCGGCACCGTCGACGTCATCACGTCGTGGAGCAACCCGTTCACGTCGACGTCGACCGCGCCTGACGCGTCGAGTTGGAACACGACGACCTCGGAGTGCGAACGCTGCGCGTCGCGTATCGACGAGTGGATGAGGGCGGCGTTGGCCGGGTCGATGAGGCCGTTGACCTGTACGACGTCGATGCGACCCTGGCTCACGTTCTGCGCACCGGCGACCGCGGGCAACGAAGTGAGCACGAGCGCGCAGCCACCCAGACCGAGAAGTAGACGAGGCCACCGCACGAGCCAGTCGTAGCACGCGAGACGGGCAAAAGCCGGACCGACGAGCGGAGCTGCGAGCGGACCGCCTCACACGTGTCCTCCTACGATGGAACGATGCAGGTGGCCGATTTCTGCTCGACCTCCCGCGTCGTGATCGTCGCCGGCAAGGGCGGCGTCGGGAAGACCACCGTCACCGCCGCACTGGCCGTGACTGCCGCGCGCGCCGGTCGCTCGGTGCTCATCGTCGAGGTGGAGGGCAAGTCGGGCCTGCCCGCGATGTTCGGCGCGCCCGCGCTCGGATACGAGGAGATCGAGTTGGAATCGGGTGTGCGAGCCCGGTTCCTCACCCCCGACGCCGCACTCATCGACTATCTCGTGACGCACGGGATGAAGCGGATCTCCAAACGGCTCGCGTCGTCGGGCGCGCTCGACGTGGTCGCCACCGCCGTCCCGGGCATGAAGGACATCCTCGTGCTCGGAAAGGTGAAATCGATCGAGGAGACCCGCGCCGCCGATCTCGTGATCGTCGACGCGCCCGCCGCCGGCCACGCCATCTCCTTTCTCATGTCGGCCCGCGGACTGCTCGATGCGGTACGCGTCGGTCCGATCCGCAAACAGGCGCAGGACGTCGTGAGCCTGCTGTCGGATCCGACCCGCTGCCAGGTGATGCTCGTGACGCTGGCCGAGGAAACGCCCGTGAGCGAAGTGGTCGATACCGCGTTCGCGATCGAGGACCGGGCCGGAGTCGCGTTGGGTCCGGTCGTCGTCAACGGCTGCTTCACTCCGTTGCCGGTCGGGGTCAGCGCCGACCCCGGAGCGATCCGCGCCGACGCGCAGGCCGCCAACCGGTTCGTCTCGCCGCGCGAAG
>JAUZEI010000364.1 GCA_030839105.1 Actinomycetota bacterium | reverse complement strand
CACCGGAGCCGCCGACCGCCGCTGTGGTGCCGGCCGGAAGTGTCAAGGGGGGCCAGAAGGTCGCGCACTGGCCGGTGCATGCGACGGGCGCCCCGTTGTTCGTCAACGTATAGAGCGTGAGCCCGGTGTCGTCGACGAGGACCGAGCCGACCGCGCCGACCATCGCGATCTTCACGACCGGTTTCGCGGTCGCCGTGGAGGGGGCAGTCGTCGAAGTCCTCGCGGACGGTTGCGCGTTGGGTGACACCGATGCTTTCGACGACGACCCGCATGCCGCGAGGGCGAAGGTCGCCACGATTCCCAACGTGAGTGCGCGTGCGTGCCTGATCTTCATCTGTATCGCCACCGATCTCGTGTGCGTTTTCTCAGGAGCGTTCTGACCGCGGGGATACGGGCGCGGGCCGCCTGCGGTTCAGTGTCGTCCCCGGGAGCCGTTGCGCCCGGGACGTCTCCTACGCTCGGCGCATGGAGCCGGTGCACCTTCTCCTGATCTCGGGCAGCCTCCAGCGCGCCTCGTCGAATCGTGCCCTCCTGAAGGTCGCCGCGCGTTGTGCGGAAGATCTCGCCACGGTCGGATGGTACGAACGGATCGGCGACATCCCGCACTTCAACTCCGATCTCGCCGACGACCTCGAGTCCGTCGTCGATTGGCGCGCGGCAGTGCGCGCTGCGGACGCGGTGCTCATCTCGACTCCGGAATACGCGCACTCGCTGCCGGGATCACTCAAGAACGCGCTCGACTGGTTGGTCGGCTCCGGCGATCTCTACGAGAAGCCCGTCGGCCTCATGAGCGCCGGACTGAGCGGCGGTGAGCGCGCGCTGGACACGCTCGCTCAGACCTTGCACGCGCAGGGCTCGAACCTCGTCGGCCGGTTGTCAGTGCCGGGCGTCCGACCGAAGCTGGACGAGAACGGCGATATCGCCGACCTCGAAACGATCGCGCAGACGTGCGTGCTCGTCGACGCGGTGGTCGACGCGGCGCGGGCCGCGCGTCGGTCGTCCTGACGAACTGTTCGCCAGGAGGACCGTCGAGCTTCGGAGTGCGACCGACGAGTGACTCAGCCGGCGGAGCCGCGGCGCTGGCGCCGGCGGTCGCGCGACGGGCTCCGACGCGGCGGGGCTGCCGACTCGGGCCGCCGGCCGTGACGCGCGGGACGAGCGTCGGCGTTGCGCCTCGGGGTCGCCCCGGTGGGCGATGCAGTCGAAGTCGGCTTCGTACCCGAGCCGGAGCCCGAGCTCGACGGCGCGCGACCGACACGCTCCAGGGTTCCCTCGAGGCCGATGTCGCGTTGCAGCTTGCGCACATCGCGCACGAGGGCATCGGAGACGAGCGTGACCACGACGCCGGATGCACCGGCGCGCCCGGTACGGCCCGAACGGTGCAGGTACGCCTTCGCGTCCTCGGCGAGGTCGAAATGCACGACACACGCGACACCGTCGACGTGGATACCGCGGGCCGCGACATCCGTCGCGATCAGCGCGTCGACCTGACCCTGCTTGAACGATTGCAGCGCTCGGTCGCGCTGGCCCTGCGAACGACCGCCGTGGATCGACGCGGCCGAGACGCCCGCCGCCGAGAGCTGCTTGACCAAACGGTCGGCGCCGTGCCGCGTACGGCAGAACACGATCGTCGAGCCGTGCTGGTTGATCAAGGTCGCGGTGTGGCGCGGACGGTCGGTGGCTTCGATGTGCCAGAACGCGTGGGTCGAAGCGTCGAGGTCGGGTTCGACCTCACCGACCTCGTGCCGCACCGGGTCGTTCTGGTACTCGCGGGCCAGCGCGCCGATGTCGCCGTCGAGCGTCGCCGAGAACAGGATCGTCTGGCGGGTCTCGGAGACGAGGTCGAGCAGCTTGCGGACCTGCGGCAGGAAGCCCATGTCGGCCATACGGTCGGCCTCGTCGATGACGACGATCTCGACACCGTCGAGCTCGACTGCGCGGCGCTCGACGAGGTCGATCAGGCGACCGGGACACGCGACCAGGATGTCGATACCGCGGCGAAGCTCGCGGATCTGGGTCTCGTAGCCGACACCGCCGTAGACGGCGATCACCCGCCGGCCGCGGGTCTTGGCGAGAGGAAGAAGGTCCTTTTGGATCTGGGCGGCGAGCTCACGGGTCGGTGCGAGGACGAGTGCACCGGGACGGAGCCGGCGGGCACGAGGCACCCGCTCGACCATCGGGATCCCGAAGGCGAGGGTCTTGCCCGAGCCGGTCGGGGCGCGGCCCGAGATATCGCGGCCGGCCAGGGCGTCGGGGATTGCCGCGACCTGGATGGGGAAGGGCTCGGTGATCTGACGCTTGTTGAGCGCGTCGATGAGGTCGGCGGATACGCCGAGATCGGCAAAGCTGGTTGACACAGTGCTCCTGTTTCGAACGGCACCGCGCACGAAAGTTTCGATATTCGCGAAGTCGCCGGGGAGCGATCTCACGCTCGCGGAGGTCCAAGCTGGTGACAGCGGACAGACCCGGCGGTGCGGTGCAGCCGACATGATAGCGGAACGAGTACCGCGAACCGGACTCATCACGCTCGACCGACCACGGAGTGCAACCGGTCACAGTTCCTCCGGACCCGTGAACGGCGGCACCGCCACCGCCGATACCACTCTTGTCCCGGCGGCTTTCCCCCCGAGCCACTGCGACCCGGCCGGTCAACGGCCCGGAACCGAACATCAGAGCGACGACCCCTGCACTTCGGACGGGGGTCGTTCTCTGTGCGGCCACGCGTTCGGATCCGGCCCCGGAACGGCCTTCGAATTCGGCGGTAAAGTTGCAGCCCATGAGCGCGCCGAAGGGC
>JAUZEI010000494.1 GCA_030839105.1 Actinomycetota bacterium | reverse complement strand
ACCTCTGCCAGTCGAAGGTCTCGTCCACCTGTACGTCAGGTCCGACGACCGGGAGCTATCGCTCCAGCGTGTCGATCGTCGAGTTGAGGACTACTCCCCTTCAACACCCATCGTACAGCGCATCATGTAGCCCCGGTGCTTGGGCGGCCGGCGGCCGCAGTGTGGTGATCTGGCGTTCGAAAACTCGAGCGCGGGGAGGCCGTGTGCCAGGAGACGGTGTGCCAGGGGATGCGATCGACTACCCGCAGATGATCGCCGCGGTCGATCGGGTGGAGCCCGTGCCGCGGCGAATCCGCGCGACCTTGGCTGGGGCGGTGATTTTGGACACCACTCGTGCGCTGTACGTGTGGGAGTGGCCCGGATACCCGCAGTTCTACGTACCGATCGCCGATGTGGCTGCCGATCATCTGGTCGACGAGCGACACCCGCAACGACTCAAACGCGGGATGACTCAGCGCTACGGCCTGCGCGTCGGCGATGTCGAGCGACCGAAGGCGGTGCGCGTATTTACGGACGCGACGCTCGCCGGGCTCACGGGCACCGCCCGGTTCGAGTGGGACGCGCTCGACAGCTGGTTCGAAGAGGACGAGGAGGTCTTCGTCCACCCACGGAATCCGTACACCCGCGTCGACGCGCTGCGCTCGACGCGTCACGTGCGCGTCGAGCTCGAAGGCGCTGTGCTCGCCGACTCGTCATCGCCCGTGCTCGTCTTCGAGACCGGGCTTCCCACGCGGTACTACTTCAATCGCACCGAGGTGAACTTCGACCACCTCGTCCTTACCGACACGGTCACGGCGTGTCCGTACAAAGGAAAGACCAGTGGCTACTGGTCGGCACGCGTCGGCGACGCGCTGCACGCCGACCTGGCCTGGGTGTACGACTTTCCGACCCGTCAGCTCCTGCCCATCGCCGGACTGCTCTCGTTCTACAACGAGCGGGTCGATGTCGTCGTCGACGGCAACCTGCGGGCACGGCCGAAGACGCACTTCTTCAAGTAGGCGCTGGTCTTCACTTGTCAGGTGGATTCGCGGTCGCGGCCGAAGAGGTCGGCGCCACGCGTCGATCGTCTGACGTCAACCGTGAACCGACTCGAGGAAGGTGACGACCGCGTCGTTGAAGAGGTCGTTGCGGTCACCGGCGACCATGTGCCCCGCGCCCGCGACGTCGACCATCTGCGCGTGCGGAACGAGCTGGAGCAGCTCCTGGGCGCCTTCCTCGCTGAGCAGGTCGCTGACGCGGCCCCGCACCAGCAACGTCGGAAGCGTGAGACCGAGCGCGGCCTGCTTCAACCGGACCGGATCGACGAGAGACGCCCGCGTCTCGTCCGCACCGCCGAGCTTTCCTCCGATGAACGCCGGGTCCCAGTGCCAGTACCAGCGGCCGTCGGGACCGTGGCGCAGGTTCTTGGCGAGTCCGCTCAGGTCCGAAGGCCGGGGGCGGTGCGGGTTGTAGCGCTGGATCGCGTCGGCGACCTCGTCGAGTGTCGCGAACCCGTCCGTCATGTGCTCGGCCATGAACGCACCGATCCGCATGCGGCCCTGTTCTTCCATCCGGGGCGCGACGTCGACGAGCACGAGGGCACGGGCGACGCCTTCATCCGGATGCTCGCCTATCGCCGCGAGCGAAGCGATACCGCCCAGCGACGCGCCGACGAGCGCGGGCGGCGCGTCGAGCGTGCGCGACACGGCAAGGACGTCTCCCGCGAACGCGTCGAGCGTGTAGTCGCCGTCGGCCGCCCATTCGCTTTCTCCGTGGCCACGGAGGTCGACGGCGTAGGCGCGCCAGCCCTTGTCGGCGAGTGCGTTGAGGGTCGTTCCCCACGAGTGCCGGGTTTGACCGCCTCCGTGCAAGAGGATCACGGGCGGATCCCCCGGTTCGCCCGCGACGTCGGCCGCCAGGCGGTTTCCGTCTCTTCCGACGAACTCGATCATGCGACCGGGAGATCGTCGAGGGATCGGATCTGGTGCAGCATGCGCGACCTCCACGTGTGGTTCGTGACACTGGCTACCAGCCCGATGCCCGTCCGCGGCGACCGGCGCTCGAGTGACTTTCGCCACGGGACCGGTCCTGCGGTAAAGGGGTCGCTCCTTTCGGTCCGATGACCTCCCTGTCGGCGGAGACATGCCGGCGGACGAAGCAATGATCTGCCCACCTCTATTTGGTCGCCTGGGTGGCAGGGAGCTAGTGGCGAACCCGGCGTCCTGTTTATCGGAAGGCGCTTCGGCGCTGGAACAGGGAGCTGGCAGTGCGAGCATCGCACGAAAGAATCGGCAATGCGGCGGGCCCGGGCCCGTCACCCAAGCGGGCTGCCGCCCGAGGTGTCGAATGGGCGCACCGCCGGGTCGCGCTCGTCGCGAGCGTCGCCACGGTGGCGAGCCTCGGCATCGCCGTCCCGGCGTACGCGGACGCAATGGGCACCGCGGCGGTGGTTGGCTCCGCCCCGGCGAGCGCCCCGGTGACTGTTCTCGTGACACCGGCGCACCGACCCGATCCATACACCAGCAGTGACGTCGGTGACCCGGCCGCCGCGCTCGTGGACGCGAGTCAGCGCGCCGCGCAGACGGGTCTCGTCGGCGAGCGCGTCGCAGCGGCCGGTGTCATCGAGACGGACCTGCCGGCCGTCAGCGGAGTCGTCGCCGACGTCTCTCCCGACCAGCTCGCGACGCTCAAGGCGCAATCCGACCTCGTGGTCACGCCAAACGCGCCCGTCGCGGTGCAGGATGCGTCCTTCCCGAGCGCGCTGCGTGCTCCGGCCGCGGTCTTCCCCAAGACCACCGGTGCCACGACACTCTGGTCGAACGATGTCGACGGTTCGGGCGTGGCCGTGGCCGTGCTCGACACGGGCATCACCAAGCTCCCCGATTTCGGGAAGCGAATCATCGGTGGTGTCGACCTCAGCGGCGAAGGCAATGCCTTCCAGGACAGCTACGGACACGGAACGTTCGTGGCCGGCCTGATCGCCGGCAACGGCGCATCGTCGAAGGGTGCATACAAGGGTGAGGCTCCGGGAGCCAACCTCGTGTCGGTCAAGGTCGCAGGCGCCAGCGGTGTCACCGATCTCGCGACGGTCATCTCCGGGATCAACTGGGTCGTGACGCATCGCGACCAGTACGGCATCCGGGTGCTGAACATCTCGATGGGCGCCATCCCGACCCAGTCGACGGTGCTCAACCCCTTGGACCAGGCCGTCGAGACGGCATGGCAGGCGGGCATCGCGGTGGTCGTCTCCGCCGGCAACGCCGGGCCGTTCAACGGCACGATCCTCTCGCCTGGTGACGACCCGCTGGTCATCACCGTCGGGTCGCTCGACGACCTCGGCTCGACCAATCCGTCGAACAGCGTCGCCACGACGTTCGGCAGCGTCGGTCCGACGAATGTCGACGGCTGGTTCAAGCCGGACCTCGTCACCTCGGGCCGTTCGGTCGTGAGCCTGCGTGCCCCCGGCTCGACCATCGACCGGGCGAACCCGACCGCGAGGGTCGGCTCGGCCAACTTCGTCGGCTCGGGCACGTCGTTCAGTGCGGCGATCACGAGCGGCGCGGCGGCACTGTTGATCGAAGGAGCTGCGCAGAACTCGGGTAAGGGCAAGGGTCGGGTGTTGACGTCGGACGAGGTCAAGGCTCAGCTCCTCGGCACGACGCTGTCCGGTCCGGTCGGCAACCCGATGGTCGACGGACACGGTGCGCTGAACGTGCTCGGCGCGGTCCTGCGGCCCGGGCTCGAGTTGACCCAGACGGTGCCGACGGTACCTACGCCGGTCGATAGCGATGTCGACCTGCGCTCGACGTGGGCCCTCTCGTCGTGGAACGGCTCTTCGTGGAACGGGTCGAGCTGGAACGGGTCGAGCTGGAACGGCTCATCCTGGAACGGGTCGAGCTGGAACGGCTCTTCGTGGAACGGGTCGTCGTGGAACGGCTCGAGCTGGAACGGGTCGTCCTGGAACGGGTCGTCCTGGAACGGGTCGTCCTGGAACGGCTCGTCCTGGAACGGCTCGAGTTGGAACGGGTCGACCTGGCGCTGACCCGAATCTCGATCCGAGCAGATCTTGAGTCCGCCCGGCCCCCGGCGTGTCCGCCCACACGGCGGATCACCGGAGGGTCGGGCGCTCAAGCGCCTCGGGGGGCCGCCGATGAGGAGGGGTGGAATCGGAGTCGGCGACCGTGGTCGCGCCTACAGAAGGCGGGGCCGAGGGGTCC
>JAUZEI010000340.1 GCA_030839105.1 Actinomycetota bacterium | reverse complement strand
GAGCGCCCGCCGGAGCAGTTTGGTAGCAGCGCGCGGCGACATCTTGGCGGCCTGATCGCCGCTGACGGCGCCGGACTCGTCCATCTCCGCCTCAGTTGCCCTCACCTGCTGCTGGAGCATGACTTCGGTTGACTTCTTGGCCGTGGTCTTCCTGGCGGGCACCTCCTTCGCAGTCGGCCCAGTGGCCGCCGGAGCAGTTGCTGGCTTCTGCGGAGCGGCTGCCATCTCAGGGGAATCCCCGGCAGCAGCATCCGATTCAGCGTCTTCCGCGCCGATGCCCGGCAGGTCGTCGTACAGGCTGAAGTCGTTGCAGGCGGCGGGCAGCGACCTACTCGTCGCGCCGGCCACGCCAACCGCCACGATGTAGCGTCCCAGCCGCTTGACGCGCTGCGCGAGCGCGACATAGTCGGAGTCGCCGGCAACGAGCACCACGTGGGTGACGTCGCCCAAGCGGAACATATCCTCCACCACGTCGATCGCCAGGCGGATGTCGGCACCGTTCTTGGTCGCCGAAAGTGGAAACATCTGAGTCAGGTCGATCGCGCGGTCAACCAGCTGCTTGCGGTAGCCGGCGTTCACCGGTTGCGACCAGTCCGCGTAGGCACGGCTGATCACGATAGGTCCGAACGACGAGGCGTAATCCAGGATCGCGCCGATGTCGACGGTCGCCTCGCGGATCCGGCGCGCCACGTCCGGGTCGACCGAAGGGTCGGAGACCACGATATTCCGCACCCGGTCAAACTGGAAAGCCCCTCGCCCGTGCAACTGGTTGTACCGCGAGATCACGATGTTGTCGAAATCGATGTACACGGCCACACGGTTGTCGGTGTCGTCAGCCATTCGCAACTCCTTGAGGTTCAGACGGCTGGATGCCACGGGTTCAAGTCTCACGGGTGGTGGAGGTTGCGGCAACTCGCCGACGGCCCTTGACTGTGTCCACGAATTTCATACTCTGTAATAAGCAAGGTGATCTGTAATCAGAGGTAGTGCAACATGCACCCAACACCCGCTATAGAGCCCGTCGCGGAGCTCATCGCGCGCCTCGTGCGAGCCACCAACGCCCATGATTTGGACGCTGTCGTCAGCTGCTTCGCCGACGACTATGTGAACGAGACACCGGCTCATCCTCTTCGGAGCTTCCGCGGCAGGGAGCAGGTGCGCCGCAACTGGGAGCGCATCTTCGCGGCCGTTCCGGACGTACAGGCTGAGATCATCGCATCCGTCGTCGACCGGGACACCGCGTGGACCGAATGGGAACACCGTGGCACACGGCAGGACGGCACCGCGCACCTGATGCGCGGGGTGATGATCTTCACCGCCTCGGAGGGGCTGGTGACCCGGGTGCGGTTCTACCTGGAAGAAGTGGAGCAGACGACGGGCGACATCGACGCCGCCGTCGAACGAACGGTGGGCGCCGGGTCCGTCGCTCACGCGGAGGGACAGTCATGATTCTCGTCGTCGGAGCCACCGGCCGGCTCGGTGGACTGATCACCCGGTTGTTGCTGGCGCGCCGAGAGAGCGTGCGCGCGCTGGTGCGCAACCCGTCCGAGTGCGGCTGGCTCACGGCCGCCGGAGCAACTCTCGCGGTCGGCGACCTGAAGGATCCAGACTCGCTCGCCGCCGCCTGCTCGGGAGTGAGCGCGGTCATCACGACGGCGAACTCCCTTTCCAGGGGTGGCTCGGACACCATCGAGTCGGTGGACCGGGTCGGCAACCGGAACCTTATCGACGCGGCGGCCGAACGCGGCGTCGAACGCTTCGTTTTCATGTCGCTGCTTGGCGCCGCTGCCGAAAGCCCCATGCCGCTCCTGAGCGCTAAGGGTGACGTCGAGACGCACCTCCGCGAGAGCGGAATACCGGCCGTCATCCTGCAGCCGGACTTCTTCATGGAGATGCTTCCCGTGTTTGTAATCGGCGCTCCCGCGCTGGCCGGAGAGCCCGTCACCCTGGTGGGCGAAGGCCGACGCATGCATTCTCTCGTTTCGATGACGGACGTGGCGGAGTACGCGGTTGCCGCGCTCGATCGCGACGACGCCGTGGGACTGACGCTGCCTGTCGGGGGTCCAGAGCCGTTGTCGTGGCGTGACGTCGTCGCGGCGTTCGAACGCGAACTGGGTCGGGAGATCGCCGTGAGCTACGTTCCCATCGGCGCCGAGGTTCCGGGCATGGCGCCCCTCCTGGTCGAGCTCCTGTCGGTGCTCGAAACCTACGATTCGCCGCTGGACATGAGCGGTCCGAGTGCCCGGTTCGGCATTAAGCCCACGACACTCGGCGATTTCGTGCACACCTTCGTCGTCGGTGCCCGCGGCGAGCGACAGCCGTCGGCCGGGTAACGACCCGACGCGTGCGGGTCAGGACGCGGCGGCGGGAGGCCGTAGCCTCACTTTCTGCCCGTTGGAGGCCCTGTCGAATTCGGCGAAGTTCGACCGGGACTTCACAAAGTCGCTGAACGAGTCGTAGCCCAGTGACTTCTCGTGGAACGATGGGTCCATTCGCTTGATCTGCTGCTTCACCGTGGAGGTGTGCAGCCATT
>JAUZEI010000493.1 GCA_030839105.1 Actinomycetota bacterium | reverse complement strand
CTGAACAATCCTCGTGTCAAAGACGCGGCCGAGCACCGCCGCCGCGGCGAGCGAGGCGCGGGCGTCGTCGGAAAGGGCTTCGACACGCGCGCTCACGACGTCGCGGACACTCGCCGGGACCGTCCGTGAGAGGAGCGCCGGGTCGTCGCCATCGACCGCGAGGAGGCGAGCGAGCTCGGTGGCGTAGAACGCGTTGCCACCTGAGCGTTCGTGCACCAGCGCAGTGATCTCCGGAGCGGACGGCCGGCCGAGCCGCGCGGCGAGGAGCTGCGCGATAGCGCCCTCGTCGAGCACGCCGAGTTGCGTCCGGTGCCCGACCGGCGACCGCGCGATTGCGGCGAGCGTTGTCGAAGTCTCGGACGAGCTGTGGTCGCTGTCTCGAACGGTCAACATTAGGAGGAGCGCGAGGTCGGGCAGACGGCTCACAAGGAGTTGGACGATGTGGAGCGACGCGACGTCGGCCCAGTGCGCGTCGTCGATCACGAGCACGACGGGCGGAGGGCCGAGTCGCGTGAGCGCGTTCACGGCCGCCTCGTACATGAGTCGCTGAGCGTTCTCGCTGGGCGGGCTCGTGCCGGGCTCGGTGCGGATCGCGTCAGCGAGCTCGGTTCCGTCGTTGCCGAGCGCCGCGGCGAACTGCAACCACGGCCACAACGCCGGCGCGATGTCTCCTTGTACGCAGCGCGCCCACATCACGCGAACCTGGTCGGGCCCGTCGCCGAGCGCGACTTCGACGAGCCGGGTCTTGCCGGCACCGGCCGCACCCGTCACTGCGATCGCCGCGCCGACTCCCTCGCGCAGATTGGCGACCGCCGTGCGCAGCGAGAGCAGCTCGCGCTCGCGGCCGAATATGGATTCGGTGTCCTCGGTTCCGCGTGCGGTGGCGGCCAGCGTCTGCTCGGGGGGCGTCGTGAGCGGCGCGGAGGGCTCGCGCCGACTCGCATTGAGCTCCGACGATTGTTCGAGAACCTGACGTTCGAGGGATTGAAGTTCGGGACCTGGCTCGATGCCGAGCTCTTCGGCCAAGACGGTGCGAGCGCGTTGGTAGGTGCGCAGCGCGTCGGCCTGGCGACCGGACCGGTACAGCGCCACGATCAGCTGGCTCCAGAGCCGTTCACGCAACGGCGAGAGCGCGACCGCCGCCTCGAGGTCGGCGACGACACCGTGGGTGTGGCCCGCGGCGAGCAGCGCGTCGAAGCGGTCTTCGGCCACGGAGTTGCGTATCTCCTCCAGCCGAGTCGCAGCGACGGCGGCCCACGGCGAAGCGGCGAAGTCGGCGAGCGCCGGACCCCGCCAGAGTGCGAGCGCGGCGTCGAACGTTGTGATCGCCTGCTCGGGATCAGCCACGGTGAGAGACTTGGCGTCGGCGACGAGTCGCTCGAAACGGAGGGAGTCGATGTCGTCCGGTTCGACGCGCAGCAGGTAGCCCGGCGCCTGACTCACGAGCACCGCGGCGGCGGCGCGCGCGGAGCGGTTCGGCTCCAGGGTCCGCCGAAGGATCGAGATACACGCGTGCACCGTTCCCGCGGCGCGGGCGGGAGGATTCCCCTCCCACATATCCTCGACGATCCGGTCAAGCGAGACGACTCGATTCGCGTCGAGCACGAGCATCGCGAGCACCGCACGCTGTTGGGGTTTGCCGAGCGCGAGCGGGCCGCGGTCGTCGTATACCTCCAACGGTCCGAGCACACCGAATCGCACAGCGGCGAGTCTCGCAGTCGCAGCCGATCTCGGCACGACCTCGTGGCCCTCGGGCGATGGCTAGGGCAACCGGCGAACAGGACGCCGCCGGAGATCCAGTCGCGGTTCCCGAAGGCGCCGTTCATCCGAGGCAGTAGGAAGCTCCGGAAGAGCAGTTCCTCGCCCAACACGGTGTTGAAATCATCTGCACGAGGATCAGCGCGAACCCACCCGACGTGACGACGAGCACGGACTGCCACACCAAGCCGACCTAGAGGCGGACGAGCAGGGCTCTCACCAGCGGGCTCCCTTCGTGAATCGACGACGCCACCCAGAGCGCGGCGATCCACGAGAGCACGACGATCGGAACCGCGGCGACGGCCCAAACCGCGAGGATCGATCGGCGCGAATACTGCGGGATCACCACACTCGACGCTTCGGATGCCGGCGCGTGGACTTCGTTGGTGAGAGTGCGCTGGTTGCTGCAGCGGTGGTCGGTGAGTGTCATGGCGCCTCCCTCGGCTCTGTAACGCCGTGCCGCCGGAGTCGGTGGCATGTGTCGATCCTGGAGTGGGAAACTTGACGGCGACTTCGCGTCGACTTCGCGGACGCCAGCATGTCGGGCGGGGCGGTGGCCACCAGCTTGAGGTTGGCCACTCAGCACGGGTTGCCGCTTTGCATCGCGTGTGGTGCCGTGAATGGTGCCGTTCCTTCCCGGACAGGCCGGGACCGGACGGGAGCAGACGTCACGAACGTCGCGCGAAATGCCTCGTCATCGGTACTGCACGGCAGTACACGGGATCAGAAGGTACGGCACTGGGCGGGCTCATAACCCGACGAGCCGACGGGCCTCACTCCTCACGCGAGTGGGTGTCGTCCGTCGAGGGTAGGCAGGACGCGTCACCGCCAGCCCCAGGGACTGACGCTGGTGGGCGTCGGCTTCGGCCCCGTACAGTCCGGTTCCGGGAATGCGGCGGAGGCCGTTCATGTGTCCCACACGGAAGGGAGCAGCGACGTGAATGATCGACGGAGGTCCGCCAGGAGTTCTCGGCGGAGTGGAGCAGCAGTCGCGGCGCTCGCAGCAGCCGCGCTGGTGTTGGCGACGGTGACGCCTGCGCTGGCGGCGACCGCTGTTGATGTGCAGGCCAACCGCCCCCAGGTGGCGGGTCATCCTTCGTCGGATACGACGGCGCGGTTCCCGACCAACAAGCAGAACGAACCGACCGTGGCGGTCGATCCGGCGTCGTCTCACCTCATTGCCGGTTCCAACGATGAGCAGGAGCAGCCCGCGTGCGGCGCGGCCGTGCGCGGCGGCGATCCGACCGACTGCTCGTTCTTTCCCGGCGTCGGCACCGACGGCGTATACACGTCCGCGAACGGGGGCGCCTCGTGGACGAACCGGGGTCTTCTGGACGACCAGGCCGGATGGCGAGCTTCGCCGTTCGTCAGCGACGGCGATCCGGTCATCGTCTACGGCCCCCGGTACAACACCGAGACGCGCTCGTTCAGCCGGTCTGCGTACGACGCCTACTACGAGAGCCTGGCGTCGTACAAGCCGGGCTCTGCACCCGGCAACCAAGCACCGGAATTCATCGTCGTCTCCCGTAGTTCCGACAATGGAGTCAGTTGGACTCGACCGTCGGTGATCGTGTCGGCGCACGGCTACACCTTCAACGACAAGAACGCGATCTGGGCCGACAAGAATCCGAGTTCGCCCTTCTACGGACGGCTGTACGCGTCGTGGACGCAGTTCCGCGGCATCCCCGGCGCGGCCGAGCCGGTCATGACGGCGTATTCGACAAACGGCGGTCGCACATGGTCCGGCCCGAGGCAGCTGTCGAAGGCGTCAAACAACGCGGTGACGGGTGGTCGCCAAGGCTCCGCAGTTCGGACCGACGGTCGGGGCAATGTGTATGTCGCCTGGGAGGACGGGCGGAACCAGGTCTACGCCGTGAGCAGCGACGGCGGCTTCTCCTATTCGCGGCCGCGATCGATCGGCCCGGTCGTGGATCTGGTGGACCCGATCCCCGGATCGAACTTCCGCAACGACAGCTTCCTGAGCCTCGCCTCTGATCCCGCCGCGAACAGCACGACGCTTTACGCCGCGTGGGTCAACCGCACCGCGGCGGACGGATCGGCAGCCGAGTTGGTCGTGTATCGAACCACCGGGACAGCGTGGTCGAAGGTGGCGACGCCGTACACCGGTGCGGTGAAGGGCCGTGGCGTGCCGTTCTTCCAAGGACTCGACGTCGCGGGAGACGGCAGGATCGACCTCGGCTGGCAGGCGCTCACAGCGGTGAACCCGGCGACCTTCGGAACCGGAAACGCGTCGATCAACTCGTACTACTCCTCCTCAGCGGCAGGCGGGACTGCGTTCACGGCTCCCAGCCGGGTGAGCACCGTGTCCTCCGACCCGGCCGCGTCGGCTCAGAACAATCTGCAGCGCCAGTTCTGGGGCGACTACAACACCCTCGTCTCCAAGGGCAACACCGCTTGGTTCATCTACACCGACTCCCGACACGGAGCCGGATGCCCGGCGGTCGACGCCTACCAGAGGTTCCTGGTCGACTCGGGCGCGGTCGTCGAACAAGAGGAGCGCGAGGACCGCAAGGCGGGCAAAGAGGCAGACGCGGACAGCGACGTACCCGCCCCGCCCACCGAGTGCCCGGCACAGTTCGGCAACACTGATGCTTTCGTCAGCGTGATCACGCCGTAGCCGGACCCGAGGTTGCCGCCAGCGCACGTGGGCGCAGCCCCACCACCGAGACGCGAGGAGGGCCGGTGCACGCGCACCGGTCCTCTTCGGTGTCGCGCGTTTGTCCACACCACACCGACGCGTCACGCGGCGCCGATCGTGTTGCGTCGACCGTCGTCGTCCGGGCGACGAATTCGGCCGGTGACACGGTTCCGGCAGTGATTCGTGTAAAGCGCTCGACTTGCCGATCACAGTCGCAGCGCTTGCATCGCGGGCAGTGCGTGACGTCGACCTCGGCTGCCTTTACGAGTCGGCGGGCGGCGCCCTCCCGGTTCTCTCTTGTGACGGCCGGCACAACGGGGATTTTCGAAGTGATGTGACTCAAGCAGGTGGCACTGCTCGGCCGATAGCCCATCTGCCAGCGAAAGTTGGCGGACGAGGCGTTGATCTGCCGACCCGTACTTGGTTGCCTGGGTGGCAGGGAGCTAGTGGCGAACCCGGCGTCCTGTTGTTCGTTGTGCGCTTCGGCGCCAGGCTTCAGGAGCGGTAGATGCGAGCAGGGAAGCGGTCGATTCGAGGCGTCGAGTGGGCGACTCACCGCATCGCAGTAGTTGCCGCGACCACGACGGTTGCGGGTCTTGCGGTGATCGCGCCGGCGCAGGCCCTCGCTCAGGTCCCCGCGGCGGCGACTCCTCGGTCGCCGTCCGTTCGCATGATGAAAGTTCTGGTGACTTCAAGGAGCCGGCCGGATCACTATGACCCCCGTGCGGTGGGCAACACGCTCGCCGGGAAGCGAGACGAGCAGAAGCGGTCGGTAACGACGAGCGCGGTGCACGGCCGGGTCGCGGAACGCAGCCACGTGAGCCGGGATCTGGCGGTCGCGAACGGTGTGGTGGCTCGGGTGACCCCGGCGGAACTGGCGGCCCTGCGCGCCGATCCGAATCTCGTGGTCACGCCGAACGCCGCGGTGACCGTCGCCGACGGAAACTTCGACGGACGCGATCCAGCGGCCGTGTTCCCTACGACGACCGGCGCGACGCAGCTCGCGAAAGGTATCGACGGCAGCGGCGTCACGGTCGCGGTGCTCGACACCGGCATCGCTCGTCTGCCCGACTTCGGTAAGCGGCTCGTCGCGGGCGTGGACTTGAGCGGAGAGGGCAACGCGTTCCAAGACAGCTACGGGCACGGCACCTTCGTCGCGGGCCTCATCGCCGGTGACGGCAACTCATCGAAGGGCGCATACAAGGGTGAGGCGCCGGGAGCGAACTTGGTGTCGGTCAAGGTTGCGGGCGGGACCGGCGTCACCGACCTTGCGACCGTCATCTCAGGTATCAACTGGGTCGTGTCCCACCAAGCGCAGTACAACATCGGCGTCTTGAACATCTCGCTCGGAGCGATCCCGACGACATCGACCGTCCTGAACCCTTTGGACCAAGCCGTGGAAACGGCATGGCAGGCCGGCATCACCGTCGTCACCTCGGCCGGCAACTCGGGCCCGTTCAATGGGACGATCGTGTCACCGGGCGACGACCCGCTAGCGATCACCGTCGGAGCGCTCGACGACAAGGGTTCAACGAACCCTGGCGACGCCACGGCAACAGACTTCAGCAGTGTTGGACCGACGAACATCGACGGCTGGTTCAAGCCGGACCTCGTCACCTCGGGACGCTCGGTGGTCAGCCTCCGGGTCCCGGGCTCGACGATCGATAAGACGTTCCCCTTGGCCCGGATCGGCAAGGCCAACTTCGTCGGCTCCGGCACATCGTTCAGCGCCGCGATCGCCAGCGGCGCCGCCGCACTCGTCATCGACGGCGCCAAGACGAACGCCCCGAAGACGACGCCAACCTCCGATGACGTCAAAGCGCAACTGCTCGGCACGACGTCGCCCGGACCCGTCGGCAACCCAATGGTGGACGGACACGGCGCACTCAACGTCCTCGCCGCAGTCAGCCACCCCGGCCTCAAACTCGCACAGACTCCACCGACAATCGCGACGCCGGTCGGCACTACCGTTGATCTCCAAGCCACCTGGAACCGCTCTTCCTGGAACGGGTCGAGTTGGAACGGGTCGAGTTGGAACGGCTCTTCCTGGAACGGGTCGAGTTGGAACGGCTCGAGTTGGAACGGCTCGAGCTGGAACGGATCATCCTGGAACGGCTCGTCCTGGAACGGCTCGAGTTGGAACGGGTCGACCTGGAGCTGACCCGAATCTCGATCCGAGCAGATCTTGAGTCCGCCCGGCCCCCCGGCGCGTCCGCCCACACGGCGGATCACCGGAGGGTCGGGCGCTCAAGCGCCTCGGGGGGCCGCCGATGAGGAGGGGTGGAATCGGAGTCGGCGACCGTGGTCGCGCCTACAGAAGGCGGGGCCGAGGGGTCC
>JAUZEI010000317.1 GCA_030839105.1 Actinomycetota bacterium | reverse complement strand
GTCGTACGCGCCGGGCGGGATGTCACCGGCGGGCGCGTCGACCGGCAGCTCGTCGATGGCGGCCGCGACTTCGTACGCCTCCTCGAGCACGTGACGCCGCAGCGAGTGATGGGTCTGAGCCGCGTCCCACGGGCAGCCGCCGGGGCCGCGTAGGCGTTCGGTGAGGGCGAGCAGGCGTGCGAGCTCACCCGCGACGGCAACGTCACCCGTATCGACGAAGACCGAGGTGAGATGGTCGGGCTCTACGACCTGGTCGAGCTCGGCCAGCGCGACGGTGGTCAGCCGCTCGCCGGGAAGACCGAGACCCTGGAGGACCGTCACCCCGTGCTCGGGCGCAAGAACCTCGAGCAACGCGAGCTTGACGTCGGACAACACGAAGCGTGTGTCGCACTGGGCGAGGAGCATCGGACCGGCGAAGCCCGCGGAGTCGATCGTGAACGTGCGCGCATCGACGACGCGCGCACCCGTCATCGGGTCGATGCCGAGCCGATTCCACGCGACGTCGGCGAACGAGAGGCCGGGGACGATCTCGATATCGATGCCCGCGCCCCGCAACAGCACGACCGTCCGCTCGGCTACCGAGGGGCTGCCCGGTACCGCGTACTCGATCTCTCCGTGCTCCTGCGCGGCCGCCACCACGCGCGCCGCGATCGCGGCGTACACAGTGTCGAGATCGTCGCCGGTGTCGTAGAGCAGATCGAGCGGTTCGAGCTCGAGGCCCTCGCGCGCGAGCTCCTCGACGGCCGGGTGACGCGCAGTGCGCACGTACCGCACCGGTATCCGCTCCAGCGCGGCGCGCGCGGCGGGGAGCAAGAGGTCGATGCCGGCCGGTCCGAGCCCGACGACGACGACGCGCGGCCGGCTCACCCGGCCGGCGGTGCGGTCGTGGTCGTACTCGTGCTCGTCGTTGCGGGCGCGCACGCCGGAGTCGCCTCTCGGCACGTACGCACCTGCGGCGCCGCCGGCGGGATCACCGAGAAGTTGGTGTTGCCCTGGGCGTCTTTCGCCGCCGACCACGTGCCGTAGCGCGGGTTGACCCACACCTTGAGGTCGCGCAGGCGCGCGCTCAACACCGCGCTCGCGGCCTGGGTGAGCGCTTGGCCGTACGAGGTGTCGGTGGTCGGGCTCCAGGCCCGCACCAGGACCAGGTGATAGCCGAAGCCGGTCTTGACCGGACCGGTGACGACACCGAGCGGAGCGGTCTCGGCCGCGCTCTGGAGTTCCTTCACGAACTCGTTCGGCGTCAGACAGCCGAGCGCGCCTCCGACCTTGCCCGACGTCGTGTCGATCGACCGGGTCTTGGCGATGTCGGCGAACTTCTCGCCGGATCGGATGACGGCCAGCGCGGCGTCGGCCTCTGCCTTCGTCTTCACCAGGATGTGCGAGACGAACCGGCCCGACGGACACGTCTGGTAGTAGCGGTACACCGCGAACAGCTGGGCGTCGCGGTGGACGAGCTTCGTCGTGAACGACTTGTCGAACGCGGCGAGTACCGGAGCCGTGAAGGTCGTCGTCTCGTCCTGCGTCGCCTGGGCGGTGTCGGTGGGCGTGACCGTGATCTTCCCGTTGTTGATCTCGGCATCGACAACCGTCTGGCGGATCAACGTCGTGAGCCAGCGCGTCGACAGCTGCGTGTCGGTGGTCACCTCGCCGGCGACGTTCGGGAAGATCCCGCTCGCCTTCAACTCCTTCGTAAAGAGGTTGTTCGCGAGGAGCGCGTGCAGCTCGTCGTCGAGAGCGGCGCTCGTGATGTGCACGGTGTGGTCGCCGGTGTTGTCGCGGTACGTCACGGACGCGGCGTCGGTGGTGCGATTCGAGCATGCGCTCAGCCCGAGCCCGACGACGACGACGGCGAGCAGGACCGCGACGCGACGCAACCAGGGACTGAACGTTGGGCGAGCAATCATCCGGCGGATGGTACCTGGGCGGTCTCGGGTGATTCGGTCCGGGGCGCGTCCTTGACGGCCTGCGCCGCAACCTTTTCGGGCGGCGCGATCGCGTCGAGCAACCTGAGTAGAGCCTGGGCGATCGACACGTCGCCCGTCGCCGTGACCGGTATCACGACCGCGTCGGGCAGCACGCGGGCGCGGGCGACCATCCGTTGCAGTCGCACCTCCTGCGACTTGAGCAGGTGCAAGCCGTCGAGGCGCGCGTTGCCCTTCTGCACCGACACGGCGCGGATCCCGAGCCGCAAGCTCGCGGCCCGGAGCCGGGCGACGTCGAGGAGGGCAGCAGCCGGGCGCGGCGGCGGCCCGTAGCGGTCTTCCCACTCGGCGAGCACGTCGTCGACGTCGGCGGGCGTCGTGACCGCCGCGAGCCGACGGTAGGCCTCCATTCGAACGTCGTCGCGCGCGATGTACGAGACGGGAAGGTGCGCGGTAACGGGCAGGTCGATCTGCACCTCGGTCGGCAGTTCGCGGACCTCACCGATCAACTCGCCCACCGCCTCCGTCACCATCTCGACGTAGAGATCGAACCCGACGGCGGCGATGTGGCCCGACTGTTCCGCGCCGAGCAGGTTGCCCGCGCCGCGGATCTCGAGGTCTCGCATCGCGATCTTGAAGCCGGAGCCGAGATCGGTGAACTCACCGATCGTCTTCAGTCGTTCGTAGGCCTGTTCGCTCAGCGAACGGTCGGGTGGGTACAGCAGGTACGCATACGCGCGTTGACCGCGGCGGCCGACGCGTCCGCGCAGCTGGTAGAGCTGCGAGAGCCCGAGCATGTCGGCACGATCGACGACCAACGTGTTGACCGTCGGCATGTCGAGTCCGCTCTCGACGATCGTCGTGCATACGAGCACGTCGTACTCGCGATCCCAGAACTCCTGCACGACACGCTCGAGCCGGCTCTCGTCGAGCTGACCGTGAGCGATGGCGACGCGCGCTTCCGGCACCAGCCGCCGTACGTCGTCGGCGACATGCGCGATGTCGTGCACGCGATTGTGCACGTACAACACCTGACCCTCGCGGAGCAGCTCGCGCCGGATCGCTTCCGAGACCGCGCGCTCGTCGAGCTCACCGACATAGGTCAGGATGGGTTGACGATCCTCGGGCGGCGTGTTCACCAACGAGAGGTCGCGGATACCCGTGAGCGACATCTCGAGCGTGCGCGGAATCGGCGTGGCCGTGAGTGTCAGCACGTCGACGTTCGTGCGCCACTCCTTGATCCGCTCCTTGTGTTGCACGCCGAACCGCTGTTCCTCGTCGACTACCAGCAGGCCCACGTCCTTGAAGGAGATATCGGCGCCGAGCAGTCGGTGCGTGCCGATCACGATGTCGACGGTGCCTTCGCGCAGGCCCTTGATCACGTCGCCCTGTTCCTTCGCAGTGAGGAACCGCGACAACACCTCGACGCGCACCGGGTAATTGGCGAACCGTTCGCGGAACGTCTGCCCGTGTTGACTCGCGAGCAGTGTGGTCGGCACGAGGATCGCGACCTGTTTGCCGTCGAACACGGCCTTCGCGGCCGCCCGTAACGCCACCTCGGTCTTGCCGTAACCGACGTCGCCGCAGATCAAACGGTCCATCGGCACCGGCTGTTCCATGTCGGTCTTGGTCTCGATGATCGCCTTGGCCTGGTCGGGCGTCTCCTCGTACGGGAACGCCTCCTCGATCTGGTGCTGGAAGGGCGTGTCCGGGCCGAACGAGTGCCCGACGGTCGCAAGCCGGCGTCGGTACAGGACGACGAGCTCACCCGCGATGTCGCGCACCGCCTTACGGACGCGTGCGCGCGTCTTGTCCCAGTCGGCGCCGCCCATCTTCGAGAGCTTCGGTTCCTCGCCGCCGGTGTACTTGCGGATGAGGCCGATGTCCTCGGAGTCGACGTAGACGCGGTCACCACCCTTGAACTCGACAACGAGGCGGTCGCGCGTGACGCCGAACATCTCCTTCGTCTCCATGCCGTGGTAGCGCCCGACGCCGTGTACGCGGTGCACGACGTAGTCGCCGACGGTGAGACCTTCGTAGTGGTCGAGACCCTTGCGCGCGCCCCGAGCCCGCCGGTGGACGCGCCGGCGGCCGGTGAGGTCGGCTTCGGCGACGAGCGCGACATGGTGCGTGGGAAGCACCGCGCCGCGGTCGAGCGGCGCGACGACGATGTGGATGCCGGGCGTGCGCAACACCGCGCCGGAATCGTGGACGTCGGTGATGCGGTCGACGTCGACGCCTTCATCGGCCAGGATCTGCTCGATCCGGTCGGCGCTCCCGGAGCCTTCGGCCGCGATGAACACCTTGAAGCCGTCGCGCTTCAGCGCATTCAGTCGCTGCGCGAGCGCGTCCGCGTCGCCGACGACGGGATCGAACGCGCTCGCGGCCAGGATCGGCGTCTCCGGCGAGTCGGGCACGGCCAGGACCGGCACCGGTTGCGCCTTGGTGTGCTCGAGCAGCCGATCGAACGGCAACGACAACCGGGGCGTGTCCGCTTCGTCGACGGGCTTGCCCCATGTGGTGGCGAGCGTCTGCGCCAGCGCCGCTTCTTCGTCGAGCAGCTCCTGGGCGCGATCACGGAGTCGCCGGGGTTCGATGATCGCGACCAGCGCCGATGCCGGCAGCAAGTCGGGCAGGAGGTGCTCTTCCGAGGTCAGCCACGGAAGCCACGACTCCATGCCGTCGAATGTGTTGCCCTCGGCGAGCCGTTCCCATTGCTCGCGACCCCAAGGATGCGTCTGCAAGAGCGCGCGGGCGCGGGCGCGCACCTCCTCGGTCGGCAGCAGCTCGCGCACGGGGAAGATCCACGACTCGGTGATCTCGGCCGACGAGCGCTGGTCGGCCACCGAGAACTGCGAGAGGCGATCGACCTCGTCGCCCCAGAGGTCGATGCGCACGGGGTGGTCGGCAGTCGCGGGATAGACGTCGACGATCGATCCCCGTACCGCGACCTCGCCGCGCGCCTCGACCTGGTACTCACGCCGGTAGCCCATCGTGACGAGCCGGGCGACGAGCTCGTCGCGGTCGAGCTGCGAACCCTTGCGCACCACGACGGGTTCGACGTCTTCGACGTGCGGACCGAGCCGCTGTACGAGCGCGCGCACCGGCGCCACGATCGCCCGAGGGAGGTGCTCGCCCCCGGCGCGCAGCCGCCAGATGACCCGCAGCCGTCGGCCCATGGTCTCGGTGGCGGGCGAGACGCGCTCGAAGGGCAGCGTCTCCCATGCCGGGAAGAGCTCGACCGCGTCGTCGCCGAGGAATTCGCGCAGGTCGGTGGCGATGCGCTCGGCCTCCACACCCGTCGGGACCGCGACGACGATCGGGCGCCGGGCCGTCGCGCGGGCGAGCGTGGCGACGAAGAGTGCTCGGGCGGGCTCGGGCACCGCGACCGAGCGCGCGCGGCCGCCGGTCGCGGCGACGACGACCGGGTCGTCGGCGAACAGAGTGGTGATTCCGGCGAGTGTGGGCTGCATTGCGAGTGTGGGCTGCATTGCGAGTGTGGGCTGTATTGAACGCGCGCAGTCCCGGGAACGCAGGCGCGCCCCGGGGGTCACCCAGCGTAGACGTTGCTCACCGGAAACGAGTCCTGGTTGGCTCCCCTCCCGGCGCACCGGTCTCCGGGAGCGACGCCTCAGTCGGGCTCCGGCGTCCGGGTGTTGTAGCGGTTCATTGCTGCGTCGACTCCGTCGGTCACGATCGCCTCCACCGCGTCGGCCGCCTCTTCGATCGAGGCATCCATCGACTCACGGTCGCGCTTGGAGACGCGCGACAACACGTGATCGGCGCCCCGCTCCTTCGACGGCGGCTTGCCGACGCCGATCCGCACCCGCAGGAACTCGTCGGTGTGCAGGTGCTGCTTGATCGAGCGCAGACCGTTGTGACCGGCCAGCCCTCCCCCGACCTTCACCCGCAGCATCGCGGGGGCGAGATCGAGCTCGTCGTGCACGATGACGATCTGGGACGGCTCGATGCCGAGCCGACGTGCGAGCGCCGCGACCGCCTCTCCGGAGTCGTTCATGTACGTGAGCGGGATCGCGAGCTCCACGCGCTTCGAGCCGATGCGAACGTCGTCGCTCCGGGCGCGTCCCTTCGAGCCGTGCAGCTTGCCGCCGTGCCGGCGCGCAAGAAGCTCGACGACCTCGGCACCGACGTTGTGACGCGTACGCGTGTATTCGTCGCCGGGATTGCCGAGCCCGACAACCAGGAGGTCGACGGGCATCGGACCTGCTCTTCCGCGGGCGGGGGTGGGTCCTACTCCGCGGACGGGGCCTCGGCCGGCGCCGCGCCACCTTCGGCGGGCACACCCTCGGCCGCCTCGCCCTCGGCGCCCTCGGCCACCTCGGCCACGCGCGGTGCGGAGATCTGGGCAACGAGATCGTCGCCTTCCTGCAGCACGGTGACGCCCGGCGGAACCGTGAGATCGCGGACGTACACCTGTCCGCCTATCTCGAGCGCGCTGACGTCGTGCTCGATCGACGGCGGGAAGTCGCTCGGCTTGGCCTCGACGGTGAGCGTGTGCACGAGCTGCTCGAGCACTCCGCCCCGTACCGCACCCTCGGCCTCGCCGACGAGGTGGACCGGGATCTCGGCCTGGATCGTCTGGTCGGCGCGGACGCGCACGAAGTCGACGTGGATGACGTTGCCCTTCACGGGGTGGCGCTGGAGCTCACGGGCGATCGCGAGCTCTTCGGTGCCGTCGATGTTGAGCGTGATCAGCGTGTTCATGCCGCTGCCGCCGGAGAGGATGTGGATGAGCTCCCGCTGAGACACGGTCACCGAGACGTTGTCGGCGCCGAGCCCGTAGACGACCGCCGGAACAAGGCCCTCGCGGCGGATGCGGCCGGCGGGGCGCTTGCCCCGCTCGGGGCGGCGTTCTGCGATGAGCGTGGCATCGGCCATGGCGCGTCAATCCTCGGGTCGGTCGAAACGGGAACAGGCGAAAAGGTGAACAGAACAGTCTCGCGCAATCGGGGTGACCGGCGGGAATCCCCTCGGGACGCCGAACCGGCGGTACCGATCTCCCGAAATGACCCCCGGTGCTAGCCGAAGTTCCCGGTGGTGGGCACGGTGGCGGGTGGAGTGCCGATCACGATTGCGATCTCCTTGTGATCGGACAACGCGATCGTCGTGGGATTGCCGTCGAACTTCGTGCCGTCGACGTAGATCGCGATCGACTGCGCAGGTTTGCAATACGTGTTCACACAATTCGCGTCGAGCCGCACGTTCCACTCGATGAAGAGCTGGCCGAGCGTGTTGTTCTTCCTCGTGGCCGACTCCGTGTGCAGGATCCCGCTCACGTCGTGTGTGTGCAATGGCGAGATGCACGGCCGGGCGCACGGCGGATCGATGCCGCCGTACTGGTTCTGGCCGTCGACCACGAACGTGCGGACGGCCGGATCGGTGATGTCGATGCCGAGCCCGGCCGGCACGGTGACCGGCTCCCCGTCGACGAACACGTCGAGGTGCGAATGCACGTGGTACTGCAACCGCTCCGCCGTCTCGGGGACGAGTCCGGCCGCTCGCGCGCGCGCCATGGCATCGGGCGGCGCGGGCCACATGATCGCGCTCGCGTTCGCCGTGGCCTTGGGCTTCGAGGAGCTGCTGCACGCCACCAAACCGGTTGCAAGCGCGACGAGCACCACCAAGAACACGAACCGGCGCGATTTCGACGGGCGCGCCGTCATCACATGTTGTCGCCGCCGAAGAGCTCGCTCACCGAGCCGTCTTCGAATACGGCGTCGATCGCTTCGGCAAGCAAGGGGGCGATGGAGAGCACCCGCAGGCTGTCGAAGCGTTTCTCGTCGGAGATCGGCACCGTGTTGGTGACGACGACCTCGCGAACAGGTCCGTTCTTCAAGCGGTCGACGGCGGGACCCGAGAGCAGTCCGTGCGTCGCCGCGATGTAGACCTCGACCGCGCCGCGCTCGATCAGGAGGTTCGCGGCGCTCACCACGGTGCCGGCGGTGTCGATCATGTCATCGACGATGATGCAGGTGCGGCCGTCGATGTCGCCGACGACTTCGGTCGCGACCGCGACGTTGTGCGTTCCCTTGGGGCGGCGCTTGTCGATGAAGGCGATGTCGGCGCCGAGCCGGTCGGCGAACCGTCGGGCGAGCTTGCCGCCGCCCGCATCGGGCGCCACGATCACCGCGTCGCCTTCGACGTTGTGCTTCAGGTACTCCGCGATGACGGGCACCGCGGTGAGGTGATCGACGGGGCAGTCGAAGAAGCCCTGGATCTGACCGGTGTGGAGGTCGACGGTGACGACGCGATCCGCACCCGCGACCGTCAGCATGTCGGCGACGAGCCGGGCCGTGATCGGTTCGCGACCTTCGGCCTTGCGATCCTGGCGGGCGTATCCGTAGAACGGACAGACCGCGGTGATCCGCTTCGCCGACGCGCGCTTGGCCGCGTCGATCATGATGAGCTGCTCCATCAGCAGGTCGTTGATCGAGCCACCGTGCGTCTGGAAGACGAACACGTCGGCACTGCGGATGTTCTCGCCGTACCGGCAGTAGATCTCGCCGTTGGCGAATGTCGAGAGCACGCACTCACCGAGGGGCACATTGAGATGCTCGGCGACCTCGTTCGAGAGTTCCGTGTGACCCCGACCGGCGACGAGAACCAGGCGCTTCTTGGTGAGCAGCTCCATCAGGGCCCATCCTCGCGCGTCGGCCGAGCGTCGCGCGCCGGTATACCGCGCACGTGACGGCCGGGCGCGACATCGTGGGTCACGACCGATCCCGCACCCGTGTCGGCATCGTCACCGATTTCGACCGGGGCGACGAGCGAGGTGTGCACACCCGTGTGCGCGCCGTCCCCGACCTTCGTTCGGTGCTTGTTCCGGCCGTCGTAGTTGGCGGTAATCGTGCTCGCACCGAGGTTCACAGCCGAGCCGATGTCGGCGTCTCCGATGTAGGACAGGTGCGGGACCTTGGTGCCGGCGCCGATCTCGGAGTTCTTGATCTCCACGTAGGTGCCGACCTTCACGCCCGCGGCCAGCCGGGTTCCGGGCCGCACATACGCGTACGGGCCGACCTCGCAGTCGTCGCCGATCTCGCACTCGCGCGCCACGGTGTTCGACATGCGGACGCCGTCGCCGAGCACCGCGTCGGTCAGGTGGCAGTCAGGTCCGACCACCGAGCCCGCGCCGATGACCGTGCGGCCCTCGAGCATCGTTCCCGGGAGGATGCGTACGTCCGACTCGATCTCGACCGTCGCGTCGATGTAGGTGCGCGACGGGTCGACCATGGTCACGCCCGCGCGCATCCAGACCCGGTTGATCCGGCGCCGGAGCTCGGTCTCGGCGTCGGCGAGCTGCACCCGGTCGTTCACCATGATCGCGTCGGCCGGGTCTTCGGTCTCGAGCGCGATCACGTTGTGTCCCGCGTCGCGCAGCACCGCGATCGCGTCGGTGAGGTAGTACTCCCCCTGCGCGTTCTCGGGGCTCAGTCGCCGCAGCGCGGGCGCGAGCAACCCGCGCCGGAAGCAATAGATCGACGTGTTGATCTCGTGGATCTCCCGCTCCTCGGGGGTTGCGTCGGCGTGCTCGACCACCCGGGCGACGCGCCCGTCCTTGCCGCGCACGACGCGCCCGAGACCGTCGGGCTCCGCAACGGTCGCGGTGAGGATCGCAGCTGCCGCATCTTGCACGCGGTGCTCGGTCGCGAGCCGGGCGATCGTCTCCGCGCGCACGAGGGGCGCATCACCGGGAAGCACGAGGATGTCGTCCTCGGCGTCGAGATCGTCGAAGACGGTGAGCGCCACGCTCACCGCGTCGCCGGTGCCGCGTTGCACGCGCTGTTCGACGAACTCGACCGGGACTTCGGTGACGAGCTGGTCGTGCAGGGTCTTCGTGACCCACTCGGCCGCGTGTCCTACCACGACGACGATCCGTTCGAGTGGGAGCTCGGCGAGCGCGTCGACGACGTGCAGCACCATCGGGCGACCACAGAGCGGATGCAGCACCTTCGGCGTCTCGGAACGCATCCGCGTCCCCTCCCCGGCGGCGAGAACGACTGCGCTCAGCGGTCGGTACTGCTTCATGCGGGCTCCCTGCTCACGGGCTGCTCACGGGCTCGGGGGCGAGGGTTCGAACCTCGACTCAGGACTCCAAAGGACCTTGTGCTGCCATTACACCACCCCCGAAACGTGAC
>JAUZEI010000299.1 GCA_030839105.1 Actinomycetota bacterium | reverse complement strand
GATAGGGCCGCCCGGCGTACCGGGCTGACAGGTTCCGGTCTTGTGCGGCGCGGGCAGCGTGGGCGGTTCGGCGAACGCGGGCGAGCCGACGAGGTCGAGCGAATCGAGGAGATTGCTGGCGTTCGCGTCGCGGTACGTCAGTGCGCCGAGGTTCCACTTGGTCTCGATCAACTTGAGGATCGACGTGTGGTCGTGCACCTGGTGCGAGATGTAGTCCTTCTTCGCGAATGGTGAGACGATCACCGTCGGCACCCGGAAGCCGTAGCGGTCGTACGCGCCCGTGATGCCCGGCGAGTCGGCACCGGGCGGGATGTTGTCGGGCTTGAGCGCGGGCGGCGGCGGTACGTGGTCGTAGTAGCCCCCGTGCTCGTCGTAGGTATAGATGAGGACGGTGTTCTTCCAGTTGGGGCTGTTGAACACCGAATCGACGACCTTGGCCACGAAGTTCTCTCCGTACGAGATGTCGGCGTTGTTCTCCTCCGATTCGCCGGGATCGGTCACGTATCTCGTATCCACGTAGCTCACGGCGGGCAGCGTTCCCGCGGCGGCGTCCTTGTGGAACTGATCTCTCGACGAGATGTTCTTTCCGTATTTGTTCGCGGTCGCGGCGATCACCGCGACACTGGGAAGGTCGCTGGCGTAGTCGCGCCACGTGATGCCGTGCTGATGGAGCCGGTCGAAGATCGTCCCGTTCGCGGGCTCGAACTTGGTGACGTTCGAGATGTTGGTCGTCACGACGCCCGACGCGGTCCCGGCAATGAGGAACCGTCGGTTGGGATAGGTCTGGGCGAGCGTCGAGCAGAAATAGCGATCACACAACGGGAAGGCGCGCGCCAGCCCGTAGTAGAAGGGGATGTCGGTCTCGTCCCAGTAGCCCATCGCGACCGGACCGCTCGCCTTCACGAAACCGTCGTTGCGACCGTCGGCGTACGACGTGTGGCTCGCCACCCAATTCTGTCCCGGCTTGCTGTTCAGTTGACAGGTCGACGGCATGTGGAAGGCCTGCACGAAGCGGCCGTCGGGCATCGGGTTCGCGTCGAGCGGCTTCCCGCTGCCGTCGAGCTTGAACCCGTCACCGCGGCCGAGCATGCCGAAGCGACCGTCGAAAGAGTGGTTCTCCATCATCACGATGACGATGTGCTGGATCTTCGGAAGAGTGTCGGTGCCCTCGGGCAGCGTGGGGTTGGGGCGCGATCCGGGCTTGCGAACGATCTTGGGGATCGTCGACGCGGTCGGGACCGACACGCGTGTGCTGCCCGTACCGCTCGCCGTCGTCACCGGCGGGCTGGTCTTCGCGGACGACGAGCAACCCGTGAGCTCGGCGATCGCGATGCCGGCGCCCGCAACGGCCATCCCCTTCAACAGTGACCGGCGGGTGAGCGGTGTGATCGACGCGGCGCCCGGTTTCGGCCCTTCCGGTGAATGCATGGGCACGGTCTACCGCGCCCCGCCGACGAGCGCACGACACGTCTCCGGGTCGTGGCTAGCGGGCCGTGGCCGGCTGGGGAATCAGCTCGGAGATGCGGATCCCGAACTCCTCGTCGATCACGACCACCTCGCCGCGCGCGATCAACGTTCCGTCACCAACACGTCGACCGGCGAGCCCGCGCCCGGTCGAGGTCGATGACGGCGCCCGGCGTGATCGACAGCAGCTCGCGCACTGTCATGCGACAACGTCCGAGCTCGGCGGTGACACCCATCTCGACGTCCGCCAACACGTACGACGCCCCGAGCGGATTGCCGGACCCGGTTTCGGACTCACTCGCCCCGTTCACCGGGGTGGAGCTGCGGCTTCCGGGCGCGTCACCCGTGACCGCCGCCGAAGGCCCGTTCGCAGCGGACGGGGCCGGGCGAACGTGCAACGTCACGCAACCGAGGAGGTCGCCGCCGTCGAGCAGGGGATAGATGACGCGGCGGCCGGCGGCGTCGTCCAAGGCCCGTTCGGCGTCGGTTTCGACAGCCGCGTCCGGGTCGATGTCGACTCCGCTGCGTTCGCCGATCGTGCGGACGGCGACGTCGAGCGCGCCTGCGCACGCGGTCAACAAGGTCTCGTCCGACGCGGCGTGCTCGAGCGCGGCGCCCAGCGCCTGACCGGCGAGGAGCGTGACCACGCCGGTTTCGCCGCCGACGGCGCTGAATTCCAGCGCGACGGCGCGGGTCGTTCCGGCCAGCAGCTCGGCCACGGTGTCGCGCGCCGATCCGACGGTGAGGATGCGCTCGTCGCCGAGTTGCCGCTCGAGCGCCTCGGCAAAGGCGAACGCCCACTCGGACGACGAGAAGACCTCGTCGAATTGACTCATCGGGCCGCGCGCCGGTTCATGGGTCCTCGATCGGCGGAAGTGGGGTCGAGTTGAGCGGCCGGGCGGACCCGGGAGAGGGTCCGGGACGGCGCAGAGCCCCGTTGCACGGCGGGTCTCCAGGAAGGCGGCGGCGGCGGCCATCAACTTTCCGACGCCATCGGTACCCGGCACCGGGTCGCCGGGTGGTCCAATAGCGGCGATGCCGTGGTGCGTTCACTGCAACAAGTTCCTGACACCGTCGACCGTGCGCCCCGACGCGACGTGCCCCAAATGCGGAAAGGTCGTGGAGCGGGGGCTGATCCCGGGCATGACCCGACCCGCCGACGAAGCGCCGCCCTCCGTCCCGTGGCACCTGAAGCTCGTCGGCGCCGCGACGGCGATCTACCTCGGGTATCGCTTCTTGCAGCTCATCGACTGGGTGGTGCACCGCTAGTCGAGTGTGACTCGCTACTTCGTGCAGGTCGTCGGAGCCTTGCCGCGCAGTCCGGACAGCACGAACATCGCGTACGCGTGCTGCCCCTGGGTGCGGAGATGGAACCCGTCGGACACGAACCAGTCGTCGTGACAGCCGGAGAACGTGCGCCATTCGAGCACGTGTGCGTTCGCCCAGCGCGTCGCCCCCGAATGCAGTGTGTTGTTGACTTCGCTCTCCCACAGACGCGGGACTCGGGCGGTGAGGAAGTAGACGCGGTGACCGGGTCCAACCGTCTGCATCATCTGGTCGAACATCGAGTCGGTGATGCGTCCGTTCGTCCCGAGATGCAGCACGATGTCGCGCGGGAGCAGACCCGCTGCTTTGTAGAGGCCGACGACCGTGATCGCCTGAGTGAACTGACGGCTGCGGATGGCGTCGACGGCCATACCGGGTATGTCGGCGACGAGACTCGACCTCGCACCTTCCATCACCGAGTCACCGATGCCCAGAACGTGCCCGGTCTCGGCGGGCTTGGTCGTCGTCGTGGTCGACGTCGACGTGGACGCAACCGTGGGCTTCGAACCCTTCTTGGTAGTCGGCGTGGTGCGGCTCGTCGTCGACGTGGTCGTCGTGTTCCGCAACGTCGCGAGCGCGCTCGGATCGATCTTCGCGCCGTTGTCGGGACCAGACGGGTTGACGCCGGGAACGCTCGGTGCCTGCGGTTGCGCGGTGGCGAGCCCGGTACCGAGCATGAGCGCGTGCTGCGTGAGTGAGCTACCGATCACGTCTCCGCGCCGCACGAGACGTTTGCGACTCGTT
>JAUZEI010000295.1 GCA_030839105.1 Actinomycetota bacterium | reverse complement strand
GCCCCCGCGAGCCCCGACCGCCTCGTCGTAACCGATAGGTGAGAGGTGCAACACCGGTGACCAAACCCGTGCGCGTCGTGATCGCGGAAGACGAGGCGATCATCCGTCTCGATCTGAGGGAGATCCTCGAGGACGAGGGATACGAGGTGGTCGGTGAGACCGGCCGCGGCGATCACGCGATCGACCTCGTGCGCGAGCTCAATCCCGACCTCGCAATCCTCGACATCAAGATGCCGGGCATGGACGGCCTCACCGCGGCGCGTACCATCGCCGGCGAGCGGCTCGCGGCGGTACTCATCCTCACCGCATTCTCGCAACACGATCTCGTCGAGCAGGCCCGCGACGCGGGCGCGCTTGCGTATCTCGTCAAGCCGTTCCAGACCAGCGACCTGTTGCCCGCGATCGTCACCGCTCTCGGCCGCTTCGAGCAGATCGTCGCGCTCGAACAGGAGAACGCCGACCTCGCGGAACGGCTCGAAGCCCGCAAGATCATCGACCGGGCCAAAGGCAGGTTGATGGACGAGCACGGGATGACCGAAGCCGACTCGTGGCGTTTCCTGCAGAAGACTGCGATGAATTCGCGCCGCAAGATCCACGAGGTTGCGAACGACGTCGTGGGCGGGCTGCTCACGCCGTAGCAGTCGCCGTTCCCCGAGGATCAGCACCTGGAAATGGCGCTCGGTCGTCATAGCATGATCGACGATGCCCAAGCTCTTGCTCCTCGACGGCCACTCGCTCGCGTACCGGGCCTTCTACGCCCTGCCAACCGATCTCGCGACCAAGGGTGGCACCGTCACGAACGCCGTCTACGGCTTCACGTCGATGCTCACGAAAGTCATGGCCGATGAGCAGCCCGATCACATCGCGGTCGCGTTCGATGCGCCCGGCGGCAGCACGTATCGCAACGAGCTCGACGCCGAGTACAAGGCGGGTCGCAAGGAGACACCCGATCTCTTCCGCTCGCAGTTGCCCCTCATCCACGAGGTGCTCGAGGCGCTCGAGATCGTGCAACTCGAGGTCCCGGGGGTCGAGGCCGACGACGTCATCGCCACGCTCGCAACCCAGGCCGCCGAGCAGGGAATGGACGTCGTGATCGTCACCGGTGACCGTGACTCCTACCAACTCGTGCACGACCCGCACATCAAGGTGCTCTACAACAAGCGCGGCGTCTCCGACTACGCCCTGTACGACGAAGCGGGCATTGCGGAGCGGTGTCTCGGCGTCACTCCGACGCAGTATCTCGACTACGCCAGTCTTCGGGGCGACACCAGCGACAACCTTCCCGGTGTACCCGGTATCGGCGAGAAGACGGCCGCGAAGCTCATCGTGGCTTACGGCGGCCTCGAGGGCATCTACGAGCACCTCGACGATCTGCCCCCGAAGCAGCGCGCGAATCTTGCCGAGGCCCAGGACCGGGTGTTCAAGAACCGGGAGATGTCGCGGCTCACGCGCGACGTCGACCTCGAAGGCATCACGCCGGCGGATCTCCGACAAGGAGCATTCGACCGCGAGCGCGTCCGGGTGCTGTTCAACCAACTCGAGTTTCGCCTGCTGCTCCCGCGCATCCTCGACGCGATCGGCGACGTGGCCGAGACGCCCGAGGCCGACACGCTCGAAGTCGACGTGGCCATCGCCCGCGATGCAAAGGCGGCCGCCGAGTCGATCCGCGCGGCGGGCAACGGAGACCGCGTCGCGATCGAAGCGCGCTGGCCCGGAGCGGCCGGTCGCGCGGCGCCGATCGGCATCGCGATCTCGACCGGCGACGACGCGACGTACATCGACGGCGATCTCCTCGCCGACGCGGCAGTACTCGACGCGCTGGGTGCGATCGACGGGCCGGATTCGCCGCCACTCGTCGTCCACCGCGCCAAGGAATTGATGCACGGTCTCGGCCGCGAGCTGCAGTCACTCGAACGCGACACCGCGGTCATGGCGTACCTGCTCGACCCGGGCGAGGGGAAGTATCAGCTCGAAGATCTCGCGCTGCGCTACCTGTCACTCGAGCTGACGTCGCCCGACCAGGTCGAGGGCACGCTCGATTTCGACGGCGAGGCCATCGGCCGCGAAACCGGCCGCCGCGTCGCGGTGCTCGTGCGCCTCGCCGACGCGCTCGCCGAGGCACTGGAGGCCCGCGAGCTGGTTCCGCTGTACGAACGCATCGAGCTCCCACTCGTTCCCGTGCTCGCGAAGATGGAGCAGGCCGGCGTGCGCATCGACGTCGGGTTCCTCGAGGATCTCGGCAAGGAGCTGGGCGACGAGTGCCGGCGCCTCGAGAGTGAAATCCACGCCCACGCAGGAGAGCAGTTCAACGTCAACTCGACCCCGCAGCTCCGCCGGATCCTGTTCGATCAGCTCGGCCTGATCCCGGTCAAGAAGACGAAGACGGGCGCGTCGACCGACGCCGACTCGTTGCAGAAGCTCGCGCAGGAGCACCCGATCGTCGAGACGCTGCTGCGCTACCGGGAGGTGGAGAAGCTGCGGAGTACGTACGCCGACGCGCTGCCTCCGCTCGTGCAGGCCGACGGCCGTATCCACGCCACGTTCAACCAACTCGCCACGACCACTGGCCGCATCTCGAGTGAGGCGCCGAACCTGCAGAACGTGCCGGTGCGCACCTCGACCGGACGCGAGCTGCGCAAGGCTTTCATCGCCGACGAGGGCTGCGGCTTGCTCACGGCCGACTATTCCCAGATCGAACTGCGCGTGCTGGCCCACCTCGCCGACGACCCCGGCCTCATCGAGGCGTTCGAACGCGGAGCCGACGTGCACACCACGACCGCCGCGGCGGTCTTTCACGTCGACGAGAAGGAGGTCGACGAGTTTCAGCGCCGGTTCGCCAAGGTCGTCAACTACGGGCTCGCGTACGGCATGGAGGCGTACGGCCTCGGCACCCGCCTCGACATCCCGACCGATCAGGCGCGCGAGATCCTCGACGCCTACTTCGCCGCCTTCCCGAACATCGCCGAGTACATGACCGGGACGATCCGCGAAGCGAAGTCGACCGGGTTCACCACCACGCTGTTCGGCCGGCGCCGGCAACTCCCGGAGCTCTCCTCCGACAACTTCCGCATCCGACAGATGGGGGAGCGCATGGCGCAGAACGCGCCCGTGCAGGGCAGCGCGGCCGACATCTTCAAACTCGCGATGATCGACCTCGACCGTGCGCTCACGGCCGGCGGCTTCACCAGCCGGATGGTCCTGACCGTGCACGACGAGCTCGTACTCGAGGTCCCGCTCGACGAGCGCGAACGCGTCACCGAAGTCGTGCGCGAGACGATGGAGAACGTCGCCGAGCTACGGGTGCCACTCGTTGTCGACATCGGCTTCGGCGGGACCTGGGCCGACGCCAAGAAGTCCTGACGGAGCGGGCGCGGGCCGGAGGCGCGCGCTACGGCTCCGCGGGCGCCGTGAGCAAGAACACGAAGATCTGATCGTCGGGCCCGGCGAGCGTCCCGTCCGGAGAGAGCACCGCGGCGACCGTCAGCGCGGCTCCGGTCGCGAGTGCGCGAAAGCCGTCTTGCGTGTACCAGTGGCAAAGCCACGAGCGATCTTCTCTGACGGTTTCGGTCGGAGCGATGCGTTCGTAGCGCATGATCGCGGTGTGCGATCGCGTCGCGTCATCTCGGGTCTCCGAGACAGTCGTGACACGCGTCTCGATGCCGTCGCCCGTCGTGTGGATCCTCGGCCGTCCCAACTGTTCTCGGGGCGTCGCGGGCGGCACGAAGAGAGGGATCAATGCGGCCCCTCCGGGGAGCAGATGGTCCCTCACGCGCCGGAGAGTCTCGGACGCAGCCTTGTCGTCGGGCAACAGCGTGAACGTAGGGCCCGCGAGATAGATCGACTGAAAGCGCTTCCCGAGGTGCATCGTCTGCATTGGCTGTTCGTGCAGCACGACGTCGATTCCGCGCTTCCGCGCAGCCTCTCGGCACCGCTGCAACATGTCGCCCGATGAGTCGAGCCCTTCGACGTCGATGCCCCGCGCCCGGAGCTCGAGGATCGGGTCACCGTCGCCGCATCCCAACTCCAACGCAGGCTCCCCCGAGCGCGCGATGAAATGCGCGTAGGGCTCCGGGTCCGGCACTGCCGAACGCAACGGGGCGTACAGCTCGGCGACGATACCTGTGTAGAACTGCGACGGTTCCTGCGCGTTCACGGCTGCGAGTCTCGCACGGTCGCGAAGAGCACCGTCCCGCAAGCGGGCCGCGGTCGGAATCGACCTCGAACTAGTCGCCCGGCGGCGTGTACGCGACCTGTCGGCGCGCGGCCTCGTCGATCTCCGCCGGCGTGAGCAGGACCACCGTTTTCACGGACGCGAGACCTGAGGACGACACAGTGAGGCCGAGCGCGGCCGCCGTGATGTTGTTGTCCACTTCGACGAGTACGTAGGCATCGGCGCCGCCGAACGCGAAGTGGAAGCTGTGCATCTTGCCGCCGAGCCCTTCAACCGCTTTCCTCACGGCGTCGGCTCGCGCGGTGCCGCCGTTCTTGAGGACCCCTTTGATGCCCTCGGGCGAGTACGACGCGATCACGAGATAGTTGGCCATGACTGCCTCCTGGATGGCCGTCGGTTCGCGCAAGTCTGACCGTGCACGATCAGGTTGTCGATGGTGCCCGTACGTCGCGTTCGCCGCCCGTCCGTGGATGCGCTGTTGTCTGCATTCAGCGCGAAGGGTGCTTCGAACCGCGCGTAACCTCGGGTCGTGAGCGACACGCCCCCGGTTCCCGCTGAGCACTGGTTCAACCCGCTCGCGGCGTTCGTCGGGCGCGCGTATCTCCGGAACGCGTTCACCAAGGGCACCGCTCAGGAAGTCGAGTTCCTTGTCGACGTGCTCCGGCTGGAAACCGGTATGCGCGTCCTCGACGCGGGCTGCGGGCCGGGACGACACGCGCTCGGGCTGGCGCGGCGGGGCATCGAAGTGGTCGGCGTCGACGCGTCTCCCGACTTCATCGCGCTCGCGCGAGGCGAGGCCGCTTCGCTACCCGTCGAGTTCGTCGAGGCCGACGTGCGCGAGTTGTCGTTCGTAGACGAGTTCGATGCGGTGATCTGCGTATGTCAGGGCGGTTTCGGTCTGCTCGGGGGCAACGAAGGCGAGCTCGACGTCGTCGATCGGTTCGCGGCGGCGCTCCGCCCCGGCGGCCGACTCGCGCTCAGTGCGTTCTCGTCGTACTTCGTCGTGCGATATCTCGAGCCCGGCGAGACATTCGAGGCTGACACGGGCGTCAATCACGAGAAGGCGGTCGTACGAGACAGTGACGGCGCCGAACGCGCCTTCGACCTCTGGACGACGTGCTACACGCCCCGCGAGCTCCGGCTGCTCGCGACGCGGGCCGGGCTCGTGGTCGAGGGCGTGTTCGGAGTGGCACCGGGCCGTTACACGCGCGCGCGACCGTCGATCGACGTGCCGGAGCACCTACTCCTCGCACGCCGGCCTTGAGAGCCCGTGTAGAAGGAGTTTCCCTTATGCCGATACGGCTGTAGCCTGACTGGGCCGCTCCACCGGAGCGGCGATGTGCGCGCGCCCAGCCCATGCTTCCGGTGCCGCACGTCGTTCCCGAACAAAGCAGGAATCCAAGTGTTGGATCAGGAACCGGACGCGACCGCGCCGCCCACCGCCGCAGTCGCCGAGACCACCGCCGCCGAACCCGAAGCGGGTTCGGACGACACGGCGGCGGAAGATGTCGACCAGATGGAGCAGAACATCGTCGTCGACGACCTCGACGGCATGTCCTTCGAAGACGCCATCGATGCCACGATCGTCGCCTTCGATGATGGTGATCTCGTCCACGGCAAAGTCGTCAAGATCGACTCCGACGAGGTGTTGCTCGACATCGGATACAAGTCCGAGGGCGTCATCCCGAGCAAGGAGCTCTCGATCCGCAACGACGTCGACCCGC
>JAUZEI010000486.1 GCA_030839105.1 Actinomycetota bacterium | reverse complement strand
CTGACGGTGCGCGACTGCGTCGTCGAATCGATCGCGATCGTCGGGGGCGCCGGGCACGTGGTCACCGGCAACGTGGTCGCGGGCGGGAAGATCTGGCTGACGGGCACCACCGGCTCCGAGGTCCGGGCCAACTACCAGCACGGGTTGCGTTGGGGTGCCGGCATCGAGGTGCAGGGCGGCGCCGGACATGTGATCGCCGAGAACGAGTGCCGCGACGACCTGTGCGCGATCAAGTGCGTCGAGACGGACGGTGCGCGCGTCGAACGCAACCGGTACGAGACGCGCTGGTTCGGGGTGCACCTGCTGAACGCGACGGGATCGCTCCTCTACCGCAACCGCGGATGGCGGACCATGCGCGCCGTGACGGTGGAGGGCGGCGCCGACAACCGCGTCGAGAAGCAACTGGCCGAGCATTGCGACAGCGGCGCGGTCGTCGAAGGCGGCGCGACCGGGACCGTCGTCACCAACTCGTGGTTCCACGACTGTCGGATCGGTGTGTTCGTCTGGGGTGTCGGCGACGTCGAACTGATCGACAACGCGATCAGCGAGCCTCGCGATCACGCGATCGTCACCGACCTCGAAGGACTGACGTTTACCGACCAGCGTGCGGGCGAGGGTCCCGCCGGCTCGGGCGACGACGTGTGGGTCCATCCCACGTAGTCTCGGCGGTCGTGGAGAACCTCCTCATCGCGGTGTGGCGCTCGCCGGAAGCCGACATCGAAACGCTGCTCGACACGTGGATTCCCGTTGCTATGAAGGATCGCGGCGTCGAGGCATGCACGATCAGCTTCGCCGATCCCGATCAGGGACCGTTCGCCGGACCTCCCTGCGACGCGCTGATCGAGCTCGGACTTGCACGGGCGCAGGATCTCGACGACCTGCCGTCGCGCCATGAGCTCTATGCGGTTGCGCGGGAAGTGAACGTCTTTCGCGTCGACCCGCGCCACGTGATCACCTGCGAGCGCTCCTGGCCCGACGGCGAATACGCGCCCGGAGTCAAGTACGTCTCGTTCGTGCGGCGCGCGGAGGAGCTGTCGCACGGGCAGTTCGTGCGGCACTGGACCGAGGTGCACGCGCCGATCGCCTGCACGCATCACGTCGGGCTCGCCGACTACACCCAGAACATCGTCCGCACCACCTATACGCCCGGCGGCGCGGGGATCGACGGCGTGGCCGAGCTCCGCTTCCGGACCCGCGCCGACTTCGAGGACCGGTTCTACGACTCCGACGAAGGCAAGGCCGTGATCCGCGCCGACGTCAAGAAGTTCATCGGCCGCAGCGGCATCTCACCGACGCTCATGCGCGAGCTTCCGCTCCGGAGTCCGGCCTCGTAGGCGCGCCGCGTCAGCGGCCTCGTCCGGAGGGACCGCGATGTTCGGCGCGTGCGTGTGGACGATCGTCGCGCCCGCCTCGACGCACGCGAGCGCATCTTTCGCCTGCTCTTCAGCCGTCGCGGGGACGTTGGCGTTGCGCTCGCGGTTCGTTACACGGTTGAGCGCGGCCTCGATGATCACCGGAGCGTCGTGCTGCGTCATCTGGATAGCGTGGCACGCGTGCACACCCGGATAACAGAGCTGTTGGGAATCGAGCATCCGATCGTGCAGGCGCCCATGGGCTACATCGCCCGGGCCCAGCTGGCCTCGGCCGTCTCCAATGCCGGCGGGCTGGGGATCATCGAGACGTCGTCGGGCCGCCTCGAAGAAGTGCGCGACGAGATCGTCAAGATGCGCGAGCTCACCGACAAGCCGTTCGGCGTGAACATCGCGCAGCTGTTCGTCCGCGACCCCTCGATTGTCGACTTCGTGGCCGAGAACGGCGTGAGGTTCGTGACGACGTCGGCCGGCGATCCCACGAAGTTCACCGGTGCGCTGAAGGACGCGGGACTCACGGTGTTCCACGTCGTGCCGTCGTTGCGGGGTGCGTTGAAAGCGGTCGCGGCCGGGGTCGACGGGCTCGTGGTCGAGGGCAACGAAGGCGGTGGCTTCAAGGCGCCGACCGGCGCGTCGACGATGGTGTTGCTCCCGCTGATCGCTTCGCACGTCGACGTGCCGATCATCGCCGCGGGCGGCGTCTGCGACGGACGCTCGATGGCGGCCGCTTTCGTGCTCGGTGCCGAAGGTGTGCAGATGGGCACGCGCATGGTGAGCGCGACCGAGTCTCCTGTGCACGACAACTGGAAGCAGCTGATCTGCACGTCGAACGAAGGTGACACGCTCCTGCTCAACCGGCACTCGCCCCCCGCGTTCCGTGTTCTGCGCACCGGATTCAGTCAGGGCGCCGAGAGCGAAGACCGCGCCGTGATCCCGAGCATCGAAGCGGTGCACGACCTCTACTTCGGTGGCAACATGGAAGCGTCGTTCGCGTTCAGCGGACAGGTAGCGGGTCGGATCGACGAGGTACTCCCCGTCGAGCAGATCCTGCGGGAGACGGTCGCCGATTGCGAGGCCGTACTGCGCGAGGTCGGTTCCCGCTACTAGCGAGTAGCTCTTGGTGACGGCGCGGTGCGAACGATTTGTGCTGCGACTGCAGGACTCGGAGTACGCCGCCGTGGGTGCCCCACGGTGAGTCGGCGATCGCCTGCGCAACCGCCGTCGCGCTGTTGCCGGCGCGCAGCGCGTCGAGAACGTTTGTGTAGCGGCCGTTCGTGAGCGCGTGCGCGTTGGCGTCGATGCCGTCCTGGTACGTCGCGTAGTTCTTGACGCCGACGCGGTTGAATCGCGTCTCGCCCGCGAAGCCGCTCTGCGTCGTGGCCAAGGGGTTGAACGACGCCTTCGTGCCTTCCGCCTGCTCCCACGCGCTGATGGCCCGGACGTTCTCGGTCGTGATCGGCATGCCGAGCTTGGTGAGGAAGTCGCGAGCCCATCCGACCGAGTCGACGCCCGAACGGTTGAGCGTGCCCGAGCTCGTCGGCGCGCTCGGGTCGGAGGCAGCTGTCCCCTGCGCCTGCGCCAACACGGCCGCGAACGAGGTGCTTCCTGGAGCCGAGCCTCCGTCCGCGGAGATCGTCTTCGTGTTGGACGTACCGAGCACCCCACCGCCGGTCGGTTTCACCCCGAACCGGCTCTCGATCTCCTGAAAGCGCGCCTCGACCCCGGCGATCCCGTCCATCAACCCCTCGATCGACCGCCCCCACCCCCAAATGAGAAAACCCCCGGAAACCCCTCCCGACCGTTGGGAGCAATTCGGCTCGGTGGAACCCGTTCCGTTGCAAACTGTTTGCAACAATTTGGACCCGTGGGGGTCGCTTCCGTTGCAATCTGTTTGCAACAATTTGGACCCGTGGGGGTCACTTCCGTTGCTAACTGTTTGCAACAATTTGGACGTGTGGGGGTCGCTTTTGTTGCAAACTGTTTGCAACAATTTGGGACGTGTAGGGGTTACTTGCGGGAGAGGCCGAAGAGGTCCTGGCCGACCTTGCGCATCTGGATCTCTTCGGAGCCCTCCGTGATGCGGTAGCGGCGATGGTGACGGTAGATGTGCTCGAACGGCATGTGTCGGCTGTACCCGACGCCGCCGCACGTCTGCATCGCGCGGTCGGCCGCGTCACAGGCGAGGCGATTGGCGCGGTAGTTGCACATCGCCACGAGGTGCGTCACCTCCATGTGGTGGTGGCGGTCGAGCGACCAGGCGGTGAACCGCACGAGCTGGCGGAGCATCGCCGCTTCGGTGTGCAGCTCGACGAGCGGGAACTGGATGGCCTGATTGCGCGATAGCGGCTTGCCCCACGTCACGCGGGAGTTCGCGTACCTGACCGCTTCGTCGATGCAGAACTGCGCGGCGCCGAGTGACGACGCGGCTTGGCGGATCCGGTTCTCGTGTACGAAGTGCTGGGCCAGCTCCAACCCGCGATCCAGCCGACCGAACACCGCCGACGCGGGCACGCGCACGTCGCGCAACGTCACCTCCGCGTGGTCGGTCGGCATGTTGAAGGTCCACCAGAAGAAGTCGACGCTGAAGCCGGGCGCGTCGCACGGAACGAGGAACGCGGTGATACCGACTGGCGATCCCGGATCACCCGACGTGCGCGCGAACACGATGTCATGCGTCGCGTGGTGCAGCCCGGAGTTGAATCGCTTCTGACCGTTGATGACCCACTCGTCGCCGTCCGGCACCGCGGTCGTTTCCAGGAACGTCGCGTCGGAGCCGTGATTCGGTTCGGTGAGACCGAACGCGAGCCGGCGGGTGCCGTCGAGGAAGCCCGGCATCCACTCGTCGATCTGTTCGGGTGTTCCGAAGTCGCGCATCATCAGCACCGTCGGGAAGTTCCCGATGATCGAGCTCTCGTTCTGCAGGTCGTTGTGCAGCCCGAGACCTTTGTGCGCGAGGTGCTCGCGGATGATCGCCATCTCGAGGCTCCCCGCGCCGTGCCCGCCGTACTCCTCCGCCAGCGCCCACCGGAGCCAACCGGCCGCGTCCGCGCGCCGACGCATCTCCCGCAAGAGGTCCTCCCAGTCGGCCCGCGGAACGCCGCCCCCCTCGAAGTCGGTCCGCGCCCACTCTCGACGGTGGTCGAAGAAGCGGATGTTGTCGTCTTGTTGCTCGAGGGGTCGGATCTCGCGCTCGATGAACGCGTCGATCTCGGCGAGCGTTGCCGTTATCTCGGCGGGGATTGCGAAGTCCACGTGCCCTCCTCACAGACGGATTCAGGGATGCAGCACGACCTTGATCGCGCCGTGCGCGCGGTCGCTCGCGACCTCGAACGCGCGCGGCGCTTCGTCGAGACCGAAGCGATGGGTGATGACGGCGGGGATGATCTCGGGACGCTCGGCCAACACCTCGGCCGCGGTCTCGAATTCTCGGTGCCCGTGCACTTCGCCGTAGACGAAGGCCGGCACGATCGTGACCTCACGCATCTGCGCGTTGAGGAACGAGATCGAGATCGGCTCCCACGTCGTCGACACGAGTCCGATCGTTCCCGCTCGCCGACAGGCGCGTACCGCGTCGTCGAAACCCGACGCAGTTCCCGCCGCCTCGAACACGATGTCGCAGTCGCGCGCGGCGCCCAGTCCCAGGCTCAACGCCTCGGCCGCGCGGCGTTGCGCGTCGTGGCGGGCGACGATCGTCACGTCGGCACCGAGATGACGGGCGACCGTTCCGCTCAGCAGCCCGATCGTGCCCGCGCCGATCACGCCGACGCGCATGCCCGCCTCCACTCCGGCCCGATTGCACGCGTGCAACGACACGGCCAGTGGTTCGACGATCGACGCGTCGGCCGCCCCGATTCCCCGCGGTAGCGGCACCACGCACGACGACGGCACCACGACTTCGTCGGCCATCCCACCGTCGACGAAGACGCCGAGCATCGACGCCGTCGTCTCGCGGCACAGCTGAAAACGGCCGGCGGAACACTGCGTGCATTCACCGCACGGGACGAACGGATGCACGGCCACTTCGGTTCCGTCGTCGAGCATTCCCGCGATCTCGTGACCCAACGTGCCGGCCGCGAGCCCGGTCCGCACCATCTCGAGATCGGATCCGCAGATCCCCGCGCCCCGTACGCGCACCCGGATACCCGTGTGCTCGGGCGCGGGTACGTCGAGCACACGGATCCCGGCTTCGGTGTTCCGGACGGCCCTCACGGGCCGCATTCTCGCACCGCTAGTCTGCGGCCGGTTCACGCAGCGCAGGAGGAACGCAATGCCGACGTCGGGCTCGATCCTGGGTAACCCCGTGCTTCGTAAGGAGGACCCCGGGATCCTCGAGGGTACGACGCGGTATTACGACGACCTCGCCGTCGCCGGGCTGCTGCACACCGCATTCGTCCGCTCGACGGTTGCGCACGCCGACATCGCGGCGATCGACACGACCGACGCGACCGCGATGCCCGGTGTCGTCGCGGTCTACACCGCGGCCGACCTCGACCTCCCGACCGTGCACGGCTTCGTGATGCTGCCTGCGACGATGAACCGCCCGCCCCTCGCGAGCGAGAAGGTGCGCTTCGTCGGC
>JAUZEI010000282.1 GCA_030839105.1 Actinomycetota bacterium | reverse complement strand
CGCGTCGACCGCCGCTAGCCTGCCTCCCGACCCGTCCAAGCACAACTAGGAGGACCGTGCTGCTGCACGACCTCCTCGACGACCTCGAGTTGCGCGACCACCTCCTCGAGGTCCGAGGGGAGACCGGCGTCGACCTCGGTTCGATCGTGCACGACAGCCGGGAGGCGACTCCCGGGGCGCTGTTCTGCTGCATTCCCGGCGAGCGCACCGACGGCCACGACCATGCTCCGGCCGCGATCGTCGCGGGCGCCGTCGCGCTCCTCGTGGAGCGCATGCTTCCGCTCACCGCGCCGCAGGTGCGCGTGGATTCGGTGCGCCGCGTCCTGGGGCCGTTGTGTGACCGCTTTTTCGAGCATCCGTCGCGGTCGATGCGGGTTACGGGCGTTACCGGGACGAACGGCAAGACGAGCACGACGTATCTCCTCGAAGCGATCGCGCGCGCGAACGGCGACCGCGTCGGGGTGATCGGTACGGTCGAAGCGCGTGTCGACGGGACCGTCGTACCGCTGCAGCACACGACCCCGGAGGCGACCGAGCTCCAGGCTTTGCTTGCGCGGATGCGCGCCGAGGCCGTCGAGACGGTCGCGATGGAGGTGTCGTCGCACGCCCTCCATCAGCATCGGGTCGACGGTACGCACTTCGCGGCGGTGACGTTCACGAACCTCTCCCACGATCACCTCGACTATCACTCCACCGTTGACGCGTACTTCGAGGCGAAGGCGCGTCTGTTCGATCCGCGGTTCTCGGCGCGCGCCGCCATCAACATCGACGATCCGTACGGTGTTGCACTGAGTGATCGGGCGCGCGATCTCGGACTGCAGGTGTGCACCTACTCGATCGAGAACGTCGACGCCGACGTCTACGCGCGCGACCTGTTGCTGCGCCGCGACGGCACCACGTTCGACCTGGTGGACACTCGCACCGATCATCATGGAGTAGTGCGGAGTTCCCTTGCGGGCCGCTTCAACGTGTCGAACGCGCTGGCCGCGGCCGCCACTGCGCTGCTCGTCGGATCGTCATTCGAGGCGGTACTTGCCGGCCTCGCGGCACGGGTACGGGTTCCGGGCCGTTTCGAACGCGTCCAAACCGGTCGCGACTTCGCCGTGCTCGTCGACTACGCCCACACTCCCGACGCGCTCGAATCGGTGCTCACCGCGGCTCGCGCGCTCGTCGACCGTGGGAAGCTCGTGGTCGTGTTCGGCTGCGGTGGGGATCGAGACCGTTCGAAGCGCCCGGTCATGGGGGAGGTGGCCACTCGGCTGGCCGATGTCGCGGTCCTCACATCGGACAATCCCCGGTCCGAAGACCCCGAAGCGATCGCCCGAGACGTTCTCGCCGGTGTGGCCTCGGATCGCACCGCTCCGATCGTCGAGCTCGATCGTCGGGCCGCGATCCGGTACGCGTTGCATGCGGCGCGTCATGGTGACGTCGTCGTCATCGCCGGGAAGGGGCACGAGACGGGCCAGACGACAGCGGGCGTGACGGTTCCTTTCGACGATCGGGTCGTCGCTACGGAAGAGTTGAGGGCGTGCTCGTGACCCGGCTCACCGCGCGCGACATCGCGCAACGGGCCCTGGGCCGCCTCGCCGGCGACGAGATCGCGGTGGTGGAATCCTGGGCGTTCGACTCGCGTGCGCTCGCGCCCGGCGCCTGCTTCGTCGCGCTGCGCGACGCCCGCGACGGTCACGACTTCGTCGACGCGGCATTCGAAGCCGGCGCGACGGTCGCCCTCGTCGACAACGATTTCGCGCCCCGCCAACGACTCGACCCCGGCCACGCGCTCGTGCACGTGGGCGACACCCTGGGCGCGCTGCAGGAGATCGCACGCTCGTTGCGCCTCGACCGCCCGGACCTCCACGTCGTCGCGGTGGGCGGGTCGACGGGCAAGACCTCGACCAAAGACCTACTCGCAGCGGTGCTCGCGTCGCAGGGCTGTTACGCCAACCCGGAGTCCTACAACAACGAGTTCGGTCTCCCGATCACCCTGTGCAACACGCCCGACTCGGCCCGGGTCGTCGTGACGGAGATGGGCGAGCGCTTCGCGGGGGATCTGCGTGCTCTTTGCGAGATCGCTCGACCCGATACCGGCGTAGTCACGAATGCCGGGCTCGCGCATGCCGAGCATTTGGGTGGCCGCGCCGGCGTGGTGGCCGTGCTCTCGGAGTTACTCGAGGCACTTCCGGGCACCGGGGTCGCGGTGTTGAACGCCGACGATCCGGCAATGCCGGAGCTGGCCGCCACGACCCTGGCCGACGTCGTCACAGTCGGCGAATCCGAGGTCGCCGACTTCCGCATCTCGGACGTGACGCTCGACGCGCGGCAACGCCCGTCGTTCCTCCTCGAGGGCCACCGCTTCCAGGTTCCGCTGCATGGGCGGCACCAGGCCTCGAACGCGGCGATGGCGATCGCAGTGGCCCGTAGGGTTTTTTCGCTGCCATTGGCGACGATCGCGGTCGCGCTCGCGGCGACGGCGCCCGGCAGGTGGCGCATGGAGCTGCTCGAGACCGCCTCCGGGGTGACGGTCCTCAACGACGCGTACAACGCCAATCCCACTTCGATGGAGGCGGCGCTCGTCACGCTCGCGCAGTTCACCCTCGGTGCAGGCTCGCGTCGCATCGCGGTGCTGGGCGATATGCGCGAGCTCGGCGCGCACCATGACGAAGAACACCGGGTCGTGGGGGAGCGGACCGCGGCGCTCGGCATCGACGTTGTGGTCGGGGTCGGCGCGGGCGGCGCCGCGATGGCGGACGCGGCGCGCGCCGGTGGAGTCGATGCGCACGCGGTCTCCGACGCGGCCGATGCGATCGGGCTCGTGGCGACCATGGCCCGCCCCGGTGATGCCGTGCTCGTGAAGGGCAGCCGCGTTCTGGGTCTCGAGCACGTCGCCCAGGGTCTACTCGCGAGCGGGCACACCGCCGGTCACGTGAGCAATTCGGGGCGATGCGGAGGCGATCGATCGTGATCGCCATGCTCATGGCCGCGGGTGCGGCATTCGTCGTCACCATCTTCTTCACGCCGGTCCTCATCCGTTCACTGCGGGCACGCGGTATCGGACAGCAGATCCGCGACGACGGGCCCATTGAACACCCGCACGCGGCGAAGGCCGGTACGCCGACGATGGGCGGTATCGCCATCGTGCTGGCGACGGTCGTCGGCTATCTCTTTGCACACATCCGACGCAACAGCATCGCGTTCGCGACGCCCGGATGGGCGTTGATCGCGCTGATCGTCGGCCTCGGCTTCGTCGGATGGATCGACGACTACCTCGGGGTGCGCGCCCGCCGGAACATGGGACTGCGCAAACGAGGCAAGACGCTCGGCATCGTGCTCGTCGCGGCGGCGTTCGCGTGGCTCGCCGTGCAGTTCGTGCATACCGACACGCATCTGTCCTTCACCCAGCCGCTCGGGATCGACCTCGGTAAGGCCGGACTCTTCCTCTGGGTGATCCTCGTCGTGTACGCCACCTCGAACGCGGTGAACCTCACCGACGGCCTCGACGGGCTCGCCGCGGGCTCCTCCGTGTTCACATTCGCGGCGTTCATGATCATCGCGTTCACCGAGTTCCGTCACCCCGATATCTACGCAAAATTCGGCCACCAGGCGGTCGGCCAGGTCTTCGCCGCCCAGGCGCTGGACCAGGCGGTGGTCGCCGCCGCGATGTTCGGTGCGTGCGCGGGCTTCCTCTGGTGGAACGCCGCGCCCGCGCGCATATTCATGGGCGACACCGGTTCGCTCGCGATCGGCGGCGCGATGGCCGGACTCGCGCTGCTGACCCGCACACATCTGCTGCTACCGCTGCTCGCGGGCCTGCCGACGATCGAGACACTGTCGGTGATCGCACAGATCATCTCCTACCGCGGGTTCCGCAAACGGGTGTTGCGCATGGCGCCGATCCATCACCATTTCGAGGTCGGCGGCTGGTCGGAGTTCACGGTCATCGTGCGGTTCTGGCTGTTCGCCGGAATCTGCGTCGCGCTCGGCGTCGGCATCTTCTACGCCGACTTCCTCCGACACGGTCTGGACCTCGGATGACGCGCGCACTCGTCATCGGACTGGCCGAAACGGGCGTCGCCGTCGCGCGCGTCCTGCATGCCGAAGGCTGGGATGTGATCGTGGCCGAGGACGCGCCCGCGCCGACGCCGCGCTATGGCGAACGCGCCGCCGTCCTGCGCGACCTCGGGGTCGAGCTCGTCGAGGAACCGAACGATGCGCGGATTCGCGAGCTTGCGGGCGCCGCCGATCTCGTGGTCCCCAGCCCACTCGTGCGCGCCGACCATGTCGCGATCGTGACCGCGGAGGCGGCAGGCGTGCCGGTGCGCAGCGAGATCGACCTCGCGGCCGAACGGGCGATCACGCCGATCGTGGCGATCACCGGCACGAACGGCAAGACGACCGTGACCACGATGGTCACCCAGATGCTCGACGCGTCAGGAGTGCGCGCAGTCGCCGCGGGCAACATCGGTCGTCCGTTGATCGAGGCGGTCGCCGACGACGTCGATGTGGTGGTCGCCGAGGTCTCGTCGTTCCAACTCCGCTTCGCCGAGCACGCGTTCCGGCCGCGGGTCGCGATCTTGTTGGCGGTGACCCCCGATCACCTCGACTGGCACCGCAGCTTCGATGCCTACCTCGCGGCCAAGGCGCAGATCGCGGCGCTCCAGACGCCGAGCGATCTGCTCGTGTTCGATGCCGACGACGCGCGCACTACCGCGGTCGCCGCGCACGCGCCCGCACGAACCGTTGGTTTCTCGGACCGCGCCGACGCAACCGGATGCTTTCGTGTGGTCGACGATCGACTCGTGTTCCCGGATGGCCGGACGCTCGTTCCGATTGCGACGATGTCGCGCGCGTTCGCGCACGACCTCACGAACGCGCTCGCGGCCGCGGCCGGCGCGCTCGACGTCGGTGCGAACGTCGACGGCATTGCGGCCGCGCTGCGTTCGTACGCGACCATGCCCCACCGCGTCGCTCTCGTGGGCGAAGCTAACGGAGTGAAATGGTACGACGACTCGAAGGCGACGAATCCCGACGCCACCCGACGCGCGGTCGCGTCGTTCGACTCCGTCGTCCTGCTCGCCGGCGGCCGGAACAAGGGTCTCGACCTCTCGGTGCTCGCCCAGACCC
>JAUZEI010000279.1 GCA_030839105.1 Actinomycetota bacterium | reverse complement strand
CGATGCTCGTCGGCGCCTTCGCCTTCCTGCTGATCAGCGGCATCAACCGGGCGGCCTTCGGTACGCAGTTCGCGGCATCGAGTCGGTACCTGCACATCGTCGCCGCCCTGTTGTTGCCTTCGCTCGCCGTTGCCGCCGACGCGATCGCCCGGCGCGGGCGCGCATTCGTCCCCGTAGTGATTGTCATTCTGCTCTTCTGCTTGACCGGCAACATCGCCGCTATCGGTGACTCCTTCAGCCCGCACCGTTTCTTCGCGAACTACGAGGAGACGATGCGATCCCTACCGCGTTCGCCGCTCGCCGACCAGGTACCGACCGACGTACGGCCCGAGCTCGTCAACGCGCCCGTGATCTCGATCGGATGGTTGTTGGGCGCGGCGCGTTCGGGGCGTCTTCCCGCGCCCCGGCCACCCACGCGCCGCGAACAGATGACCAACCAGCTCCGCCTTTCGCTCGAGCAACTCGACGAGGGTCGCGGCACCAGTTGCGAACCGTTGCCGAAGGCCGTGATTCGCCAACTAGCTCCGGGAGATTCGTTCGTCGTTCGGGGCACGATCCTCGCGCAGCTGGTCGACAGGCCGTCCGGAACCACCTCTGACCTCGTGAACTTCGGGGCAACCTTCTTCACGGGCTCGCGCGACCACACCGTCCGAAACGTCACGCCGGAACCGCTCACGATTCGTGTCGCACCGGGCAAGGGATTGCTGTGCGGGAGCTCGCGGTAGATTCGTCGCGTGAGCGGAAACTCCGGTGAGCCGGGCGTCGAAGCGGTGCGGTCGTCGGAGAGCAGTGCCGAGATCGACCGGCTGCGCAGTCGCTACATCGAACTCGTGCAGCTCGCACTGACCCACATGCTCTATCGCCCCTTCGACATCCGATGGGACGAGAGCCCCGAGCCCGACGACTACGCCGGCAGCGAGGAGCTTCGAGAAGCTGCCGCCAAGGAGTTCGCTCGGGAGGATTTCGACTGGGCCGACGTGCGCGCCGACGGACGCGACTGGCCGCAGTACGCGCAGACCATGGTCGGCCTGAAGCGACTCGCGAACGTCCGCTACTGCGTCGAGCGCGTTCTCGAAGATGGCGTTCCGGGCGACCTCATCGAGACCGGAGTCTGGCGGGGCGGCGTCGTGATACTCATGCGCGCCATCCTCGACGCATACGACGACCGCACCCGCACTGTCTTCGCGGCCGACTCGTTCCAAGGGGTACCGCCGCCGAATCTCGCGGCCTACCCCGCGGATGCGGGCAGCGCGCTCCACAAGGCCAAGGCGCTGTCGATCTCGCGTAAGGAGGTCGAACGGAACTTCGACCTCTACGGGTTGCTCGACGAACGGGTACAGATCCTGGAGGGGTGGTTCAAGGACTCCCTGCCGAAGGTGAAGAGTCGCACCTGGTCGGTGATCCGCCTCGACGGCGACCTGTACGAATCGACGATGGATGCCCTGACGAACCTGTATCCCGGGTTGTCGGTCGGCGGATTCCTGATCGTCGACGACTACGGACACGGTCCGTGCCGGCAGGCCGTGACGGATTTCCGAGCGGCGCACGGGATCGAGGAGCCGATCGAAGCCGTCGACTGGTTGGGTTCCTTCTGGCGGCGTACGCGCTGAGGGGCACACCGGTCGAGTCGGACGATCGGCGCCGACTACACGGCCAACTCGGCGCGGACCGCCTCGATGATCTGATCGATGTCGTCCGCCGACAGTCCGGGATGGACCGGAAGCGAAAGCACCTCGCGCGCCGCGGCCTCCGCCTGCGGTGTGCTGCTGACGACCACCTGCGGATGAGAGCGGTAACACTCGTAGTCGTATACGGCGCGGGGGTAGTAAACGCCCGTCTCGATGCCGCTCTGTGCGAGACGACGAGCGAGCGTGTCGCGATCCAGATGTGCGTCCTCGGTGACCCGCACCGTGTACTGATGAAAGACGTGCGTGTTGCCGGACACGACAGCCGGCGTACGCAGCCCGGGAAGGTCATTCAGCCCGGCGTCGAGTCTGGCCGCGTTGCCCCGTCGCAGCTCATTGCACGTCGCAAGCGTGGCGAGCTGCGGAATCGCGATCGCAGCCTGCACGTCGGTCAGCCGATAGTTGTGCCCGGCTCGTTCATACTGATAGCGGTCACGCATGCCTTCGTTGCGAAGGACGCGCAACGTGTCGGCCACGACGTCGTCGTTCGTCGTGAGCATGCCACCCTCGCCGCTCGTGACGTTCTTCGTCGCGTACAGGGAAAAGCAGCCGACGCCGAACGAACCGACCGGGGCGCCGGCGGCGAAGGCCCCGTGCGCTTGGGCGGCGTCCTCGACGATCGCAACATCATGCTGCGAGGCAACTGCCGCGATGCCCCGCATGTCCGGCGCCTGCCCGTAGAGATGGACCGGCATCACGGCCCGGGTGCTCGGCGTGATCGCGTCGGCAACCGCAGTCGGGTCGACGACGAACGTCGCGGGATCGATGTCGGCAAAGCGCGCGGTGGCCCCGCACTCGAGGATGGCGTTCAGCGTCGCGACGAACGTGAAGGGCGACGTCACGACCTCGTCGCCGGGACCGACACCGAGGGCCTGCAGTGCGGCGACGAGCGCAATCGTCCCGTTCGTGACCGCGATGGCGTGGCGGGTGCCGCACAGCCCCGCGAATTGGTCTTCGAGCCGCTCGACCATCGGGCCCTGCGCAATGTGCCCGGAGCGCAGGACTTCCACAACGAGCCGTTCTGACTCCTCGCTCACGTGCACGGCGGAGAGCCTGATCGTCGCTGGGCTTCGCACGGGCATCGGTCCCTTGGACGCAGAGGCGAGCAGTGCGGCCGCCGGACCGGTTCGCCTGCGAACCGTCGGGGGTCGACGCCGTCGGATCAGCTGGTGCTGCCGAAAACCGTGTCCACGGGTAACACGATGATCTCCTCGGCCACCAGGTCGCCGTTCTCGACAAGCTTCGCCCGCACGAAGATCATCGACCCGACGGCGACGTCGCTCGCAGACGCGGCCGAGGTCTTGTCGACACTTGCGCCGGTCGTGTCGACGGTGACGGCCTCTCCGCCCAGATTCCTGATGGTGATCGA
>JAUZEI010000276.1 GCA_030839105.1 Actinomycetota bacterium | reverse complement strand
CGCGCGCGACGGTGGCGACCGCTCCCGACCACCGGTCGACCCAGCGGCCGGTCCGGACGGTGCAGTGCGCGGCGCTCGCGAACGTCACGGGCACCTGCGACAGGCGGATCAGGAGCGTGGCGCGCGTGTCCTGACAACCGCGGACGTCGGCCCAGCCCCCGAAGTCGGCGGCGCGCACATACGACTCCCGATGCGACGGCTCCGCGACCGTCAACGGCAGCAGCGCCGTACGCGGCGTTCCGGCCGCAATCGTCGTCGACGCCGACGAGGACAGACGCGTGCTCGGGTTCGGGCTCGTCGTGGCGCGAGTCGCCACGGTCGTCGGTGGAGTCGCGGCCCGCGACGCGTTGCGATTCGCCAATACGCCGATGGCGATGGCGACCACCAATCCGATGACGACTGCGAGACCGATCTGACCGACAACCGGCCGACGGCGAGCCCGAAAGCGTGTCAGCTGACGCCGTCCACACGGAGTTGACGACCGATCCAGTCCTCGATGCCGGCCGCGTATCGCTTCGCCACCGCGCTGTTCGAGAACAACATGACGCCGTGCGGCGCGCCCGGATAGACGTGCAACTCGGTCGGCACCCCGGCCTGGTTCAGACGCATGGCGTAGGCGATGTCCTCGTCGCGAAAACCGTCGACCGCGCCGACACAGACATACGCGGCGGGGAGTCCGCTCAGGTCGGTCGCGCGCGCAGGCGCGGCGTACGCGGGCACGTCGGGCGAGCCGTAGAGCTCACCGAGGTACGACTGCCAACCGAACGTGTTCGACTCGCGGTTGAAGATCAGCAGCTCGTCGTGCCGGCTCGACGGCGTGATCTGGCGATCATCCAGCATCGGGCAGTCGAGCAACTGGAACCGAAGCGGGATCTCGCCTCGATCGCGGGCCAGGAGCGCGAGCGCGGCCGCGAGTCCGCCGCCGGCACTCACGCCGGCGACGCCGATGTGGTTCGGGTCGATGCCGAGCTCGGCACTGTGCGCGTACACCCATTTCAGGCCGAGGTAGCAGTCGTCGAGCGGTCCGGGGTAAGGGGTTTCGGGCGCCAGCCGGTACTCGACCGACACGCCGACGCAACGATGCTTCGGACACCACGTGTCGAAGCGGGCATCGTCCATGCTGTAGCTGCCCATGATGTAGCCGCCGCCGTGGATCGAGTACACGCAGGGCAGCTCACCGTCGACCCCGACCGGACGGTGCACCCGGATCACCACGTCGGGATCACCCGGCACGACATGGTCCCGGCGCTCGACCGCGTCCGACAACACGACCGCGCCCATGATGTCGAACGATCGCGCGACGCTTAACCGTTCACGGTCGAGCGTCGCAACCGGAACCGTCGACGCCAGCTCCGCAATCTCCGGATCCACCGCGAGCATGGTTGCCTTCCCCTCGCCCAATCGACGTTCTCGACGGACGACAGCATTCCACAGAACGCACATGCGTCAGCTTCGAACTCTTACAGTGCACCGCATGGACACTGTTCGGATCGGAATACTCGGCGCGGCGCGTATTGCACCGGCGGCTGTGATCAAGCCCGCCCGCAACGTCGAGGAAGCGCAGATCGGAGCCGTCGCGGCTCGGGATCGCAGCCGGGCCGATGCGTTCGCGTCGAAGCACGGCATCCCGAAGGCGCACAACTCCTACACCGAGCTCGTCGCGGATCCGGAGATCGACGCCGTGTACAACCCGCTCCCCAACGGGCTGCACGCGCAGTGGACGATCGCGGCGCTCGAAGCGGGCAAACACGTGCTGTGCGAGAAGCCGTTCACGGCGAACGCGCGCGAGGCCGAAGCCGTCGCCGCGGTCGCCGAGCGCACCGGCCTCGTCGTGATGGAGGCGTTCCACTACCGGTACCACCCGCTTGCGCACCGCATGCGCGAGATCGTCGAGAGCGACGAGCTCGGCACCATCGCGCGCATCGAAGCCGCGCTCTGTTTTCCGCTACCGAAGTTCTCCGACATCCGCTATCAGTACGACCTCGCGGGCGGCGCGACGATGGATGTCGGCACGTACACCGTGCACATGGCGAGACTGCTCGGGCGCGAGGAGCCCGACGTCGTTTCCGCCGTCGCGAAGTTGCGGACGCCGCAGATCGACCGGGCAATGCGCGCCGAGTTGACATTCCCGAGTGGTCACACGGGGCGCATCACGTGTTCGATGTGGTCGCACTGGGTGCTGCAGACCTCGGTGCGCGTGACCGGTGACCGGGGTGAGATGCGCGTCGTCAACCCGACCGCGCCGCAGGTCTGGCATCGGATGCGCGTGAAGACGGCCGGCAAGACCCGCACCGAACGTTTCTCGCGCCGGCCCACCTACGAATACCAACTCGAGGCCTTCTGCGGGGCCGTCCTGCGTGGTACTCCGACCCTGACCCCTCCCGCCGACTCGATCGCCAACATGCGCGTCCTCGACGCGATCTATGTCGCCGCCGGGATGACGCCGCGCGGCGCCTGACGCCGAGCGCCTGACGCCGAGCGCCTGACGCCTCGGGCGTCGCCCGCGCGTACGCCGGTGGCCAACCTCGTCCACCGTCAGCACGTGTGCGCGACGCGAACCGGGAAATATCCGCGGCCGAGACGGCCCGGTCATTGAGCGAGTGATGCCTCGAGTGTGATCTCGGGGACGGACGCAAGCGCGCGGCTCACCGGGCAGCCCGCCTTGGCCGCTTGTGCGTGCTCGATGAACGCGGCCTCGTCGATGCCCGGAACCCGGCCGACGGTGACCAACGCGATCTTGGTGATGGTCGGGGAGCCGTCGACGGGACGCAGCGTGACGGTGGCGTCGGTGTGCACCGAGTCGGGCGGATTCCCCGCCTTGGCCAGCATGTTCGAGAGCGCCATGGAGAAACAAGCGGCGTGGGCGGCGGCGATCAGTTGCTCCGGATTCGAGCCCGGACCGTCTTCGAATCGCGACTTGAAGGTGTATCCACCCCTGATCGTGTCGCCTGCGGTGAACGTTCCCGCGCCTGACGGAAGGTCCCCTCTCCACTCTGCACTGCCCTTGGCCGGCATAGGTGTCTCCTCTGTTTCGGGCGCGAGCGCTCTCGCATCTGATCGGTATCTCGTGGAAGGGGCGAATCTATCGACGTCCGCGGCCGGTATCGTCCTGCGCCATGGCTCCCGCCGCCGATCGGCGTTTGCAGCGACTCGCCGAGGAGCTCGACGAGATCGGTCTCCGGCCCGGCGGCAGCGTCGCTTTTCGCGAGCTGCTGTTGGAGGAGATCGACCAGGCGCTCCGGCCCATCGTGCACGAGCGGCGTGTCGTGAGCGGCGGCACGATCATCGAGCCCTCGACCGATCCGGCGACGTGGGCCGAAGGTGCGCAGCTCGACATCACCCGCGGACCCGTCGATCGGCAACCGCTCCCGGATGCCCGGCGCTTCGCCGACGGCCTTTCGAGTTGGCTCGTTCGGCGCGTCGACGGGGTCAACGAGTGGATGGTGTTCGACCGGCCCGCCGGATCGGAACGCGACCTCGTCGTGCTGGCCGGCGTGCTCGGGGCCACGATCGTCCAGCGGCACCCGGCCGGTGCGGTCCGAGTGGTCGGAGCCTTCGGCGTCCTTCGGTGGCAGGGCTTGCGCTGGCATCACGAGCCCCCGGTGACGGGCTGGATCGAGGCGGTGACCGCGCGCGCCGATCACAGCAATGCCAAGGTGCTCGAAGCGATGCTGGAGTTCGCCGTGCACGATCTCGGTTCGAGGGGCATCGGGTCGCTGCTCATCTACCGCCCCGCGATCGAGGCCGGTCCCCCGGTCGAGGAACGCCTTCCCACACCTCCCCCGCTGCGCATACTCCAGGCCTCTCACCTGGCCCCGCTCCGGCACGCGCTCGACCAGGTCGACGGCGCCGCGGTCTTCGACGCCGACGGCGTGCTGCGCCAACTAGGTGTGCGGCTCGTGCCGAGCAACGCGGCCGAGGAATCGGTCGACGCGTTCGGAGGTACGCGGCACACGTCGGGGCGGCGCTACAGCTACGACGACCCGAGCGCCACTGTCATCGCAGTGAGCGAGGACGGTCCGGTGGCCGTGCTGCGCAACGGCGCCGTGCTCGGTCGATCGCCGACGAGCGACTGACCGGTCGCCATCACCGTCACGACTCGGCGGGGTCGCGGAGCGCGCGCGCCGCCTCGAGCCGCACCCGGAAGTCGGGGTCGTCGGCGAGTGCGACCACGGCCGCCCGGCTGGCCTCCACTCCGAGGTCGACGAGGCCGCGCAGCGCCTTCCAGCGCGTCCACGGGTCGCCGTCGGCCAGCGCGCGCTCGAATAGGGCGCGCAACTCCGGTCGCCCCGCGTCGACCATGGCGTCGACGACCGCCCGCCGCACACTGCGGCTCGGGTCGCCGAGGAGACGGCCCCATGCGTTCTCGGCGACGCCGGCGTCGGCATCGGCGACGAGGCGAGCGGCCACCTGACGCATCGCCCGGTCGGTCGACGAGACCGAGGCAAGGATCCGGTCGCGGTCGCCGGGCTCCGTCGCGTGCAGCGCCCCGAGCGCTTTCCATGCCTGTTCGAGCGCGCGGCCGCCGTCGCTTTCGGAAGTGGCCTGGGGCCGCCGCGAGTCGCCACGCGCTTCCACTGCGGCGGCGCCGAGGTGCGCGGACCCAGGTTCGGCGGCGGTCGTCGCGAACTCCGCGGTGACGAGGCGCAGCATGTTTTCGAGGACCTGCTCCCACCGATCGGGACGGTGCAGGCCGACGGCGACGAAGTCGGGACCGACGAGGACGTTGGCCACGTCGTCGAACTCGGCGAATACTCGTGCCACTCGCGCGTCGTCCGCCTCCGCGGCCGACGCATACCAACGGCTGGGTCCGTCGTGGATGGGCGGCGTGACGAATCGGATGGTTCGGGGATTGGGCGTCACCTCGGGAGCGACGGGCCCCGCGAACATCTCACCGCCGGCGGCACGCGCCGCGACATCCAGGCGGAACGCGCCGTCGCGCCAGCCGAACTCCAACCGGAAGTCGTCATCGAGCTCGTGGCGCCACCAACCCGAACCCGCCCCGACGAGCTCGGCCAGCACGTCGTCGTCGTGCGAACTCCACGCCTCGTCGGAGAAGAATCGCTTCAGAAGCTTCTTGACCGGACCAAGGTTCGCGAGGTCGATGCTTCCGAGCGCGTCGACGGTGAGGTGTGTCACCGCGATCGGTGTGAGCCCGCGCGCCGCAACCTCGTGTCGTCCCTCGTCGCGTCGGGAGTCGGGCATCACGGGCAACGGTACGCCCGGGTGCCGTCGCAAACGCGACCGACGGCAACTACACCGGCTCGTACCCGGTCGCTTCGGTGCCGGGGGGATGGACCTCGGCGTCGTGCGAGATCCACAACAACACTTCGCCTTCGAGACCGTCGGGGTCCTTGAAGAAGACGCTGTGTGCCCGTCCGAAGTCGGTGACGAACCCGTCGCTCGCCCCCTGGGCCACGAGGCGCCGCCGGATCTCGACGAACGCGTCGCGGTCGGCGGCCTGCAGACCGATGTGGTCGATTGGGCCGTGCCCGAACATCGACCCTCGTGTGAGGTCCGGGGCCGCGTCGCCGTGCATCTCGAAGACGTTGAGCTCCGTGCGCGGGCCGATGTCGACCATCGTCAGGGTGCCCGGACCGATCTGCTCGCGGTGTGAGGCCGTTGCGTCGAACACGTCCTGGTAGAACCGCACGAACCGTTCGGTGTCGTCGGTGATGACCGCTACATGATTCACGCCGGCGAGCAGCATCGTCCCCTCCTTCGTAGCAAGCGCTCGAACGAGCCCCACCGAGATTATGGTCCGAACCGCAGGACACGTCACGGGACGGGAGTACGCGTGCAGCCGACTGACTCGGGATCGTCTGCGAGCCGCCTGACGGCCCTGCTCGACCTCGAGGTGCTCGACCGCGATCTTTTCCGCGGCGAGAACGAGCCGGGCGCCGGGGCGCGCATGTCGCTCTACGGCGGGCAGGTTGCCGCGCAGGCCTTGCGCGCCGCGGGCGCGACGGTGCCGGACGACCGGTTGCCGCACTCGTT
>JAUZEI010000227.1 GCA_030839105.1 Actinomycetota bacterium | reverse complement strand
ACGATCACGACCGGTTTCCGCGCCGAGATGCAGACGATGCTCGGCCTCCCCGAGCACGTGTGGCCCGTCGCACTCGTACCGCTCGGCCATCCCGCCCGCCCGCTCGGACCGCCCCGTCGCGCACCCTTCACCGACCGCACCCACCGCGACCGCTACAACTACCCCTGGTAAAAACGTGCAAACAGTAAGCAACAAAACGGGCGCGGAGCGGTCGAAAAAGTTGCAAACAGTTGGCAGGAAAACTGGCGCCACGCGCACGAAACCCTGCCCACAGTTGGCAGGGAAGCTGGCTCGGGCTTACTTCTTGTGGTCCTTCTTTTCGGGGGTGGGGCGGATCACGAGGACGGGGCACGGGGCGTGGCGCACGACCTGGTCGCTCACCGAGCCGAGCAACAGCCGTTCCAGCGCGCCGCGGCCGTGTGAGCCGACGACGATGACGTCGACGTTCACGTCCGCCGCCACCTTGCAGATCGTCCCACTCACGTCGCCGACCTCGATGCGCTTGTCGACTGCAGTGGACGTGAGCGCGGCCGCGGTGCGCTCGAGCTCCTCGCCCGCCTCCGCCAACTCCTGCTTCCACAGCGCTTCCTGCTCCCCGGCGGAGTAGACCGAGCCCTCAAAGCCGCCGGCGTCGTCGCCGGGCACTTCGGTCAGGACGCTCAGCAGGGTGACGTGATCGGCCGGTCGCAGAAGCTGGGCAGCGCGCCGGGCCGCCTCGATCGAGCTCGGCGAACCGTCGGTGGCGATCAGAACATGCATGGCCTCTCCCTTACCCAGACACCGGCGTGACGGCTCCGTCGGCCGCCGCCGAACGGCGTATCGCATCCAGAACCCGCATCTCCGCCAGGCCGTCGGCGAAGGTCGGCAGAGGGACGGGACTCTCCACGGTGCGGCCGTCGACCCCTGCCCGCAACGCCTCGGCCAGCCGGGTGTACGGGCCGAGCTCGAGGTGTGTGTAGCGCTCGCGCGGGTCGTCGGAGAGGGTCGGCGGCTCGGGGAGCGCGAGATCGGCAGGCACGGCGAGCTTCCGGCGCCCCGAACGGTCGGAGCAGAACACTCCGTCGGCCGTGACCTCGATGGTGCCTTCGGTGCCGGCCACGACCGTCAGCCCCACGACACCCGGCGACCAGGACGCAGCCGTCTGCTGCAGCACGCCGTGCGCGCCCGAGCGTGTCGTGACGTGCACGACGAAACTGTCCTCCGCGCTCCCGGTGCGAGCGCCGACGGTCGGCAATGCCGCGCTCACCGACGCGATCTCACCCACCCACGTGCGCACCTGGTCGACGATGTGCGAACCCGACGCGCCGAGCCAGCCGCCGCCACGCGCGCCGTCGAACCACCACTCCGGAACCGGCGCGGCAGGGTCGGCGACGAGCGGCACGTACGACACCAACGAGAACGTACGGGGCTCGCCGATCGCGCCCTCGGCGATGGCCCGCGCGACGAGCGCACGGTCGGGCGACCACCGGAACTCGTGCCCGACGAGATGCATCACGCCCGCGTCCTCGGCCGCGACGAGCATGGCCTCGGCCTCCGCGGCGTCCAGCGCGAACGGCTTCTCGCAGATGACGTGCCGCCCCGCGGCACACGCCTCGATCGTCAGCGACGCATGGGTGTCGGGAGGCGTGGCGATCGTGACCGCGTCGACCCCTTCGAGCGCGAGCGCGTCCGTGAGTGACGTACACGCGTTCGCGACGCCGATCCTCTCGGCGCGGCGTTGCGTGCGGGCGGCATCGCGCCCGACCAACGCGCGAACGGTGAAACCTGCGTTCCGCAGCGCGGGGACGTGGACGCGGCAGCCGAAACCGGTGCCGACGACCACCGCGCCCGGCACTCAGTAGCCCTCGGCCTGATCGACGACGTGCAGCAGCGGCTCACCGCGCTGGTGGCGACCGATGTTTTCGATCAGGATGTCGACCGCGGTCGCTTGGAGCTGCGGCGTGTACCAGGAGATGTGCGCGGCCAGACGCACCTTCGGATGCGAGTACAGCCAGTGGCCGGCGGGAAGGGGTTCCGGATCGACGGTGTCGAGCGTCGCCATCGCGACCGTCCCGTCGTCGAGTGCCAGCCGGAGCGCATCCTGGTCGATGAGCGTGCCTCGGGCGATGTTGACGATGTGCACTCCGGGCGTCATCTTTGCGAAGGCGGCCGTGTCGATCAGGTGACGCGTGCGCGCGGTAGCCGGCGCGGCGAGCACGACGTGCGCGGCATCGGGCAAGAGGTCGCCGAGCGAACGGACGATCTCCACCCCCGGTACGGGACTGGGCGCATCGGTGCGCCGCAGTGCCCGCACGTGCATGCCGAACGCGAGGGCGCGCGCCGCAACGGCCGCACCGATGCCACCCAGACCGACCAACGCCACCGTCGAGCCCTCGACCCGGTCGAGCGCCGGCTTCGGGAAGTTCCAGTACTTCGGCGGCTCGGAGAGGAACGTCTCGGGAAAACGTTTCGCCCACGCCAGGATCGCGGCCATGACCCACTCCGAGATCGGCACCGCGCTCGCGCCGCGCGCGCACGTGACGATCCGGTCGCTCGCGAACACCGCGGCCGCCACCTTGTCGACACCGGTACCCGAGAGCTGCACCCACCGCACCCCGGCCGCGTCGAGCCACGCGACGATTCCGTCCCAGTCGAGATAGCCGCCGAAGAAGGCATCGGCAGAGAGATCTGCGGGCGGCTCGCCACCGGCGAACTCGATCAGCTCGACGTCGGGATGCGCGGCCCGTATGCGCGTCACTTCCGCCGAGTTCATGCCGAGCTGAGCGATGATGCGCACGACTCCAGACGCTACGCGCCCCGAGCGGACCGGGACAAAGCAACGCGACCAGACAACCCGCGCAACGACAGGCGTGAGCTCGCGCGATCGGCCCGTTCCGTTCTACGCTGCCCCGTGATGCAATCCGTCGTCGTCGGCGAGGGGATTCCGTTCGCCGAGGGTCCCGTGTGGTGCCCCGACGGCACTGTCGTGGTCACGAGTGTCGCGGCCGGGGCGCTCTTCCGGGTGTGGCCCGAGTCGGCCAAGGTCGAGCGCATCGCGGTGACCGGCGGCGGAGCCAACGGTGCCGCCCTCGCCGCCGACGGCTCGATCCTCGTCACCCAGAACGGTGGCATCGACTTCTCGGTGCTGCCCGGCGTCTTCGCGACCTTCCCGCCGACCGTTCCGGCAACGCCCGGACTCCAGCTCGCGACCCCCGACGGCACCGTGACCTACCTGAGCGACGACGGCTTCCTCGGCCCGAACGATCTCGCGGTCACACCCGCGGGCGCCGTCTATTTCACCGATCCCGGCCACTACCCCCCGACCGACGACGGCCGCGGTCGGGTCATGGTCTACGAACGCGACGGCACGGTCAGCACGTTCGCCGACGGCTTCTCTTACTGCAACGGCATCGCCTTCGAACCGGACGGCACGGTGGTGGTGGTCGAACGCCGAGGCCTGCAGCGCGTCCGCGCGGGAGGCGAGCGCGAGTGGGTCGTGCCCGAGCTCGGCCGGGGTGGTGGCGACGGGTTCTGTCTCGACGCCGACGGACGGTTCTACGTTGCGTCGACCATCGAGCACGGCGTGCGGGTGGTCGACCCCGACGGCACGATCGTCGATTTCGTCCCGATCGAGGGCGACGGGCTGTCGACCAACTGTTGCTTCGGCGGCGACGATCTCCGCACGCTCTTCGTCACCGACGCGCTGCCCGGCAACCTGGTCGCGTTCGAGGGGATGCCGACTCCGGGATTGCAACTCCCGGTCTGGCCCGGTCGGTCCACCTAAGCGCCGCGCACGCGAGCGGCGAGATCGCGCGCCCATTGCACGGGATCCTCGAGCGCCCACCCGTTGTCGGGGAGATCGAAGTACTCGACGCTCAGCTTCCCGCGGTAGTCGAGTCGTTCCAGCGTGCGGAACACCTCGGCGAAGTCGACGACACCGCTGGGATCATCGACGTGCAGCTGCGTGTGGCCGGGCTTGCCCTGGCGGAGCTGCACATGGTCGGCGAGCTCCAGCAGCTCATAAGGATCGCCGCCCCAGTCGGCTACATGGCCGGTGTCGACCAGCAGGCGGACGTCACCCGCCTCGGCCCGGAACGCGCGGATCGACTCGATCGAGTTCACCGTGGCGCCGGCCCACGGCTCCAGCAACGCGTGCGGCGCTCGTCGCCACCAACGCACCGCGCGTTCCCACGCGCCGTCGAGGTCGGCGCTCGGCGCGGGCGTGGTGCACCACGTGTCGATCGGTTTTGGGAACGAGGTGGGGCACCCGATCGGCAGGGAGATCGACGCGGGGTCGGTCCCGACCATGCAATCGAGGTGTTCGAACCCGTCGGCCCGCGCGGCGCCCGCCCGGTCGACGACATCCGCATAACGCGCGTACGCGACGTCGACGACACCCAGCGGCCAGCGCAACGGTGACGGCGCGGTCACTTCTCCATCGACTTGGGCATCACCATGCCGACCTGCTGCAGGTGTTGCCCGAGCGTCGCGTCGAATTTCTCTGCGACCTCGGATGCGCTCCAGCCGCCGTCCTTCCACATCCACGCGATCTGCTTCGGCTGCTGGAACAACGTGTACGCGTACTCGGTGCGGCCGAGGATCTGGCCGTTGACGTGCGCGGCCTGCTCCGACGCGAGGAACGCCACGAGCGGCGCGTTCAACGCGGGATTCTCCTCGGGCGGCGGTTCCTTGCCGGACCGCTCGTAGAGCGCGGCCGTCATGCGCGTCGCGCCCGCAGGCGCGACCGCGTTCACCGTGATGCCGTAGCGACCGAGCTCCATCGACCACACGAAAGTCATGCCCATGATCCCGGCCTTGGCCGCGCCGTAGTTGGTCTGACCGAAGTTGCCGCGCAGTCCGGCGGACGACGTGATGTTGACGATCCGGCCGTAGCCCTTCTCCTTCATCACCTCGGCCGCGTGCCGCGTGCAGTTGAAGGACCCCTTCATGTGCACCGCGACGACCGAGTCGAAGTCCGACTCGTCCATCTTCAGCAGCGTCTTGTCGCGTACGATCCCGGCGTTGTTCACGAGAATGTCGACGGTGCCGAAGGCCTCGACTGCGGTCTGCGTGATCGCACGAGCGCCGTCGAAGTCGGTGACCGAGTCGTAGTTCGGGACCGCCTTCGCGCCCAGCCCTTCGATCTCCTTGCAGACCTGCGCGGCCGGGTCTTCCTCGGTACCGCGTCCGTCGAGCGACACCCCCACGTCGTTCACGACCACGGACGCGCCTTCCCGCGCGAAGCACAGCGCGAATTCACGCCCGATGCCGCGCCCGGATCCGGTGACGATCGCGACGCGACCGTCGAGCAATCCCATCTACGCGACCGCCGCGGTGGCCTCGCCGATGACGGCCGTCACCCCGTCCTGATTCGCGACCGTGAACGTGAGGTCGACGAGGTGCTCGCCGCCGTCGTCGCGCTTGGCCGTCACGACGGCCGTGCACGTGAGCACGTCACCCGGCCACACCTGCTTGGCGAATCGCACCTGCAGCCGGCGCAGCGCCTCGGCGCCGAACCAGTCCTTCAACACCCGGGCCGCGAGACCCATCGAGAGCATGCCGTGACCGAACACCGACGGGTTGCCGACCTGGCTCGCGATCGTGTCGTCGTGATGCATCGGGTTGAAATCGCCGCTGGCACCCGCGTACTTCACGAACATCGTGCGCGTGAGCGCCGGAAACTCCTGGGTCCGTTCCTCGCCCACCGAAACGGTGTCGTACGTGGTCGCGCTCACTGGGTCCCTCCAAGCTGACGTCGGCGTCGGATCGTAGCGGTGCAGGCCCGCTCCAGTCAGGGCGAGAGGCACGAAACATGACACGAACGTCGGCTCCGTCTACCCTTCCCTGGTGCCCCGGGCCGGTGTCAACCAACCGGCTGCGCGCCGGCAGGCCGTGACTGAACCTCGAGAGTTGCGCGCCCGCGGGCGCGACACCAAACGCCGCCTGCTCGACGCGGGCGAGAGCGTTCTGGCGACCAAGGGCTATCACTCGACCCGCGTCGACGACGTCGTGAAGGTCGCCCGGACCTCGCACGGAACCTTCTACCTCTACTTCTCCAACAAGGAGGA
>JAUZEI010000159.1 GCA_030839105.1 Actinomycetota bacterium | reverse complement strand
TCGTGAGGGGCGCAACCGCGTAATTCGACCGGTGCTCGACGCGCTGGGCGCACGCGGGGCAGAGCGTGCTCGAAGCCGAGCTCATCTTGAGGATGCTCATTTGGCCATCTCCAGCCGTCAACGATTGGTTCGCTCGCATCCTTTTCGGACCCGGGAGGGCGGTGCTGAAGCGATCCGGGCGAAAGCGGGGCGGCTGTGACCGGTGGCACCCGAAAAAGGAAAAGTGCCCCGACCGGGCGGCAGTCGGGGCACTCTTTCCATTAGGGGCACGGGTTGGGATCCCCGGACCTTGCGGGTTGCTCGAAGCACTTCTTCCCGTGCCCAAACCGAGTTATGCAAAAATCGGACGCTGAGTCGCCCAAAAAGATCGGCAGGGTCCCGCGTTCGCGGGAGCCGAGCACGCGCTGCCGCTCCCTAACCTTCCTCCCATGGACGATCCGGTACTCGAAGTGGCGCCGCTCGGTTTTCAGTGGGCGACGATCGACCCTTTCCTCTTCTGCGTGCATCACGTCGACGCGTACCCGGCCGGCAACGAGGCCCTCGGTCCCGACGCCTCCCTGGCGGGCCGTGAGATGGGGTCCGACTTCGCCGGGGTCGACGGTTGGCGCATGTACCACGGCGAGACCGTTCCCGGCTTCCCGCAACATCCGCACCGCGGTTTCGAGACCGTCACGTTCGTGCGGCGCGGGCTCATCGACCATTCCGATTCGCTCGGCGCGACGGCCCGCTTCGGTCGGGGCGACGTGCAGTGGCTCACCGCGGGCAAGGGCATCGTCCACTGCGAGATGTTCCCGTTGATCGAACGAGAGCAGCCGAATCCGCTCGAGCTCTTCCAGATCTGGTTGAACCTGCCTGCCGAAGACAAGATGGTCGACCCCTACTTCACGATGTTGTGGGACGAGGATCTTCCGCGCCGCGTCGTGACCGACGAGCAGGGGCGAACGACGAGCATCACCGTCATCGCCGGTGAGCTCGCCGGACTCCGCCCCCCGCCGCCCCCGCCCGATTCGTGGGCGTCGCGTCCGGAGGCCGACCTCGCGATCTGGCATCTCGCGATGGACCCCGGAGCCCGGGTCACACTGCCGCCCGCGGCCGGACCCGACACCGTCCGGGTGCTCTACCTCTTCGAAGGCTCGGCCCACATCGGCGAGCACGATCTCCAATCGGCGACCGGTGCGCGGCTTCGCGGCGACGCCGAGGTCACCGCGACCGCAGGTCCACGAGGCGCGGAGGCACTTGTTTTGCAGGGTCGACCGATCGGTGAACCCGTGGCGCAGTACGGCCCGTTCGTGATGAACGATCAAGCCGGCGTCGAGCAGGCGTTCTCGGACTATCGCGCCACCGGCTTCGGCGGTTGGCCGTGGCCGGTCGACGATCCGGTGCACGAGCGTGACGCGAGACGCTTCGCCCGCGACCCCCAGGGCCGGTTGATCACACCGACGGAGTCGGTGGCGCACTGACCGGGGCGACCCTCGTGATGTCCGCGAAACCCGCGGGTGGAGTTTGCGATCAGTGCTCGACGAGCATGACGTCGGCCGGCACCCAAACGAAGCAGGCGGCAACGCCTCTGCGATGATGGACGGATGACGGTGGCGATCACGTCGCTGAGCGACTTCTCGAGATGGGCGCGCAGCAACGGGCTGGAAATCATCCTGCTGATCGTCGGCTCGCTCCTGCTGGCGCGGTTCGCGGCGTGGTTCGGCGCTCGGTTGACCGACCGGATCGACCTGCAGGATCAGAGCGACGACGCGTTGGTCCGCTCGGAGGCGGCGAAGCACCGCCACTCGCTCACGCAGGTCATCACGTGGACAGTCGTCGTGCTCATCTACTCCATCACCGGCGTGCTCGTGCTCGAGCGATTCGGCGTCCCGCTCTCCACCCTCATCGCGCCGGCGACCGTCGCCGGGGTGGCGCTCGGATTCGGCGCGCAACGAATCGTGCAGGACATACTCGCCGGCTTCTTCATGATCACCGAACGGCAATACGGATTCGGCGATCTCATCCGCATCTCGAGCCTGGGGTCGACCACCGGCGTGACGGGCACCGTGGAGGACGTGACCCTGCGCACGACGCGCATGCGCACGGTCAACGGCGAAGTCGTGATCATCCCGAACGGACAGATCAACCAGGTCACCAACCTGTCTCGCGACTGGGCCCGCGCGGTCATCGACGTGCCCCTCCCCGCCACGGCCGACATCACGCGTGTCAACGCGATCTTGCAGACCGTGGGCGAGGAGCTCTACGCCGACGAGAACTTCAGTCCGTTGTTGCTCGACACGCCGACGGTCATGGGAGTCGAGAGCATCGACGTCGACCGATTCAGTATTCGCATGGTCTGCCGCACGCTGCCGGGCAAACAGTTCGACGTCGGCCGCGCGCTGCGGGCCCGCATTGCGACGGCCCTCCGCCACGAGGGCATCAATCTGGCGCTCGACGTCGAGACGACCAGCGCGGCTCCGGACGCCCACTGATGATCGGACGCGCCCGGAGGTCGACCGTGATATTGAGCGCGCTCTTCGTCGTCACGCTCGGGCTGTTCCTGCTCGTGCGTCCGGAGTCGGTGGCGCAGCCGGGAACGGTCAGCGTCACTCCCCGCACGACGATCGCCCGCACGACATCGACCACGGAACCGGTCGCGACCTCGACCGGCGAACCGCGGACGACCTCTTCGACCCTCCGCGCGACCTCGATCCCGACCACGTCGACCAAGCCCGCGCCGTCATCGCGGTCGACATCGTCGACCGCGAAGTCCACCCCGACCACATCTCGACCACCGACCTCGACCACACCGCCTCCCGGCGGAACGGCGTCGACGTCGACCTCCACGCCCGGACCCTGAAGAGGGAGCCGAAGCGCTCGGCACCGGACCTTCGATCATTCGTCGACGGTGAGCTCCACGCGGTCGTTGTAGAAGCACAACAGCCCGGTGATGCCCTCCGCGGCCGGGATGGGCGTCTCGTAGCTCCACACGATCCCGTCGTGTACTTCGCCCCCGACCTCGAGGGTCCAGTACGAGGCGTGACCCTTGAAGGGGCACTGGGTGGTGAAGTTCGTCGCCCGCAGGAGGTCCATGCGAACGTCTTCGCGTGGCAGGTAGTAGCGGGTCGGCAATCCGGTCTCTTCGAGCAGGACCGGATGGTCCGTCTCGGCGATGGTCTCGCCGCCGACCCGGACCGCCACGTGCCTATCGCAGGGCGTGATCGTGATCGTGTGACCTGGGTTCATGTGTACGCGAACCCTATCCACCAGGTCCGCATTCCCTCCGTCCGGGTACTCACTTCGGCGCGCCGGCGACGTCGACGAGAGGAGTGAGGTTCTGGTCGAACGGCAGGATGATCGTG
>JAUZEI010000149.1 GCA_030839105.1 Actinomycetota bacterium | reverse complement strand
GAAGGACACCGTGACGATCGGCCAGTTGCTGCAGGAAGATCCATCACCCTCGGATGGGGGCGTGCCCTATTCCAGACCCGGATCACGCGCACCACACGAACGTGACGACCGAGCGCCAACGCGCGGGTAGACCCAACGAACTAGCGCCGACCCATACTCACTGGGCATTCTGTGCGGGTGCTGCGCGCCCGATTGCTTCGTCCACTCACCTTCGTCGGTCTAGCCGGATGCATTGCATTCGCGGCTTGTAGCGGTAGCAAACAGGTTCGTAGCCCGGTGCCGACAACTGTGGTGACCGCGGCGACTACGACCACGGTGCGTCCGACCACAACGACCGGAACCTCGAAAACAACCGTCGCGCCCGCGACGACAACGACACGCCCCCCGGTCGCAGCGCCGAAGCACAAGTCGCCCGGTGCAACCAGCGCCATAACCAGCGCCACAACCACCGCCACAACCAGCGCCGAAACACCCCGCCAGAAATATCTGCGAGAACATCCGCCCCCCGTCCTCACGCCATTGAGCACCCCACCGATCCGCCGCGCGCTTTGCTGTGCAGTTGGAATCGGCGGAGTAATTGTTCGCCACGGCGATTGTGTCGTCTGTTCCGGATAGCGCGATAACTGCGTCAGTTCGGTGCGCGCCGAAAGCGTCCCCGGTCGGGCAATATGTGTGGGTGATGTTGGCACGACCTTCGCGCGGTACATGCGTTGGAGGTGGGATCGCCGCGACGACGATGCTGATGCTGCTCGTCGCAAGCTGTGGTTCCACTGCCGCCAAGGCAAACAGCAGCGACCCGCCAGCGTCCAAGAGAGGACCATCATCTACGACGACACGAGCCGCGCCGACTACGACGACCCTTGAGCACTCCACCCGAATGTCGATTCACCTCGAACCGACAGAGCTACGCCTCGGCGGAACAGTGCACATCCGGGGAGCGGGGTGCCTCCGCTCGGGCAGGCCTGGTGACCGCGTGCAAATCCTGCTCGGGAATCTCGTTCAACCACAGTTGGTCGTTCAGGTCGACCCTCACTCGACAACCATCGCTTCCGATGGCACTTTTACCAGCGACGCGACCGTGCCCGACGACGCGCTACCCGGCACAGACCAAGTCGTCGTCCGCTGTTTCGGATCATCCGGCACCAAGGAACTCGCGGTGACTGCGGCAGTTTCGGTGACCGTGCAGTCTCCGTACATCGCCTCGTTCTCACCGACGAAGGTGGCGGCTGGAAAAGTCATCTCCTTTCGCGGTTCCTGTCCGGGGCAAGCCCCGTACCACTGGCTCGAAGTCGAGTTCGTCGCCGCGGGCGGAACAGGCGCGTCCCGGAGTGGAACCTCGTCATTCGTCCTTAAGGGCGCGCTCAACGGGGGCACGGCTACCGTGCCGCGGACGACCACGCCGGGCACCTATCACGCGACTGCGCGCTGCGAGGAGGAGCGTGGGCTTCGGCCGCTGAGGTACTTCCGCACGATCGACGTAGTGATCACAGGCTGACCGGCATCTCCGTCTGGCCGGGGGTGTCGTAGGGCTCGTGTTGGGATTGCAAGTCCACCCCGCCACCGCGTGGTTTGCGATCGAACTCGGGATTCCCTCGTCGATCCTTGGTGGACTCCTCGGACTTGCGAGCGGCGCGATTGCGCGGGGCTTCTGCAGCTTCATGGCCGAGAGACGCTACGCAAACGCCTCCGGCTCGGGATCGAACGAGTGTCCCTACCGCCGCATGCGCGTCCGCTCGGTTCTACCGGCGGTGTGTGAGCGATGAGCGGCGCATGCCATGAACCCCGATCGGCAGTCAGGTGCGTGCGAGGGTGATGTTGTCGGCTCCCAGCGGCACGCTGCATTGATCGCCCACAAGGTCGCTGGCCCATCCAAATGCTTCCTTGCCAAGGTTGAGCACGGACGACGTACGGATGGAAAGGTCCTTTCCGTCGGTGGCGACCGCGAGTTGTTGGCGTCCTTCCCGTACAGCATCCGCCGCTACCCCGAGTTGCGACTGAACTTCGGGGGGAAAGTGAGGTGCGCTCGCCTGGATTGCGTAGGCGAGCGCCTTGAGTGACTTATCGAGGCGGGAGCGCGTCTGCGGCCACGTCAGCTGGTTTCCGTGCTCATCGAGCGCGAACCCGAATGCCGGTTCGGCGGCTTGGAAGTTGTTCGCGGCCGTATGCATCAAGGCCACATACGGGCAGGCGCTGGCTGCGATCACAATCGGTTTGCGATGACTACGCGATGTCGGCCCGAAGGAGGGCGTCCCGACGAGAAGCACTGCGACAGCGATCCCCGCTGCGAAGATGCCGAGGACCGCGGCCGGAATCGTGATCGCGCCGATGATCCAATGGCTCTGCCTTCGGGTCCGTTCCACGGATAGCGGCTCACGACGCGCCACACACCAAGGATACGACCGTATCGTCCCTCGGTACAGCGTGACCGAACCACGCTGTCGCGGACCTCGCCAGCACGCAGCCTCCAAGGACCGCGGCCGATTGGGCATTCGAGCCGAACCCCGACGGCCGGCGTGCGGTGGCCTATGTCGACGGCACGGTCACGGTACGCACCCGCATTGGGCGTGACATAAGTGCGAACGTCCGTCAATTGTCGACGACGACCTTGGGCCAGTCGCCGCAACGAACGCCAGGACGGGTACGGCCTGTCCGGCGGGGCTCTTTGATGAGCACCCTGTGCTTTCCCGGCAGCACGAAAACGATGCTGCGATCGGACCGGA
>JAUZEI010000117.1 GCA_030839105.1 Actinomycetota bacterium | reverse complement strand
ACTCCCACGCGACCGGTCGCCACAGCACCGCGATCACGGCGAACAGCACCATGCTCTGCAAGAAGAAGTGCACGAGCATGCTGCCGACCGCGGCGAGCGGGAGGATCTCGCGCGGGAACGCGACCTTCTTCACGAGCCCGGCGTTGGCGACCACCGACGAGCACGCGCCCGCGAGCGCAGTCGAGAACAGGTTCCACACGAGCAGGCCCGACAGCAGGAAGATCGGGAACTCCGGCACGCCCGAGCCGAGGATCTTCACGAAGGCGACGTAGAACACCACGAGGTAGAGCAGAGGGTTGACCAACGACCACGCGAAGCCGAGGACGCTGTTCTTGTACTTGATCTTCAGCTCGTTGCGGACCATCCCGACGAGCAGCTCACGGCGCTCGACGATCCGCTTGAACCGCTCACGGGCCGACATCTTCGGCCGGACGACGGTGGTCTTGCCCGGCGCGCGCGGCACTCGAATTTCCGGCGCGGACATGGTTTTACGTTACTCCGTTACTCCGTCGATCAGCCGGAGCCGGGCCCGTATGGGCCGGTGGTCGGACGGAGTCGCGGCCAGGACCTCGCCGCCGAGCGTTTGGATGCCGCCGCGCACGAGCACGTGATCGATCTGGCTGTGCGGGCGCCTCGAGTTGTACGTGCGGCCCCGCACCGGGCGCTCCCATCCGCGCATCAGCCGACCGACGGGCGGGCCCCAGAAGTTGAAGTCGCCGGCGAGGATCTGCGGTCCGTTCTCGAGAATGCCGCCCCGCAACGTCAAGAGGTGCTGCAGCGGCGCGAGGCGCCAGACCTTCGACGACACGTGCAAACCGATGATCTCGACCGGAACACCGTGGATCGCGACGGTAAGTGCGAGCGCGTAACGCATGCCCGGTGCGTCCGTGCGGACGATGCCCATCGGGATGAGACGCCGCTCGAGCACCGGGAAGCGTGAGCACACCGCGAGCTCCCACGCGCCTTCGTAGGGGACGGCCGCCCGATCGCTGTTGTGCGAACGCGGCCGCAGGTCGAGCGGCATGAGCTCGATCGTCTCGACGTGGAAGCCGTGGTCGCGTAGGCCGTCGAGCACACCGACTCCGTCGACGTCGCGCCACGCCTCCGGCACGACGACGAGATCAGCGCCGAACCCGCGCACGACGCGCGCGACATCGAAACGAACGCCGTGGAACCGGCCGTAGCGGCCGAATCCCCAGTGTGCGTTGAACGCCGCGACCGTGAAATCGCGTGCGGAATTAGATGCCGATGCGCTGGGCAAGCAGCTCGCGGTGGTACGTCGGGTCACCCAGGTAGATCTCGGAGCTCTTCGCGCGCTTGAAGTAGAGATGCGCAGGATGCTCCCAGGTGAAACCGATGCCACCGTGGATCTGAATGTTTTCGGCGGTCGCGTGGAAATACGCCTCCGAGCAGTACGCCTTCGAGAGCGCGGCCACGACCGGCAGCTCGTCGTTGTCCTCGGCTGCGGCCCAGGACGCGTAGTACGCGGCCGACTTACCCGACTCGACTTCCAACAACATGTCGGCGCACTTGTGCTTGATCGCCTGGAAGGAGCCGATCGGCCGGCCGAACTGCACGCGCACCTTGGCGTACTCGACCGACATCTCGAGCACCTTTTGCGCCCCGCCCATCATCTCGTTCGACAGCGCGACCGCGGCCTGGTCGAGCGTCTTCGAGAATGCGGGCCAGGCCGAGCCCGGCGCACCGAGCGGCTCGGCGACGACGTTGTTGAACTCGAGCTTCGCCTGCTTACGCGTCATGTCCATCGTCGAGAGACTCGTGCGGGTCAGGCCCTCGGCGTCGCCCCGCACCGTGAAGAACGAGATCCCGTCGGTGCCCGACGTCCCCGCCGTACGCGCGACGACCACGATCAGGTCGGCGACGTGCCCGTCGATCACGAACATCTTCTCGCCCGAGAGCGTGAACTTGCCGCCCGACTCGGTTGCTTCGAGCGTGATGCCCGCCGCGTCCCACTTTCCGGACGGCTCCGTGAACGCGAGTGCTGCGATCGTGTCACCGCTCGCGATGCCGGGCAACAACGCCGACTTCTGCTCGTCGGTGCCCGCGTTCATGATCGCGTTCGCGGCCAGTACCGCCGACGCGAAGTAGGGGGCGCACAGGAGCACCCGGCCCATCTCCTCGAGCACGATGCCGAGCTCGATGAACGTGAACCCCTGCCCTCCGTACTCCTCGGGGATCGCGAGGCCCTGCAGGCCGAGCTCTTGGCCCATCTGCTTCCACACCGAGGTGTCGTAGCCCTCGGCGGTCTCCATGAGCCGGCGTACTTCCGTCTCCGGCGACTTGGCCTCGAGGAACTGCCGCACCGTGCGCCGCAGCTCTTCCTGCTCCTCGGAAAAAGCGAAGTTCATGTTTGCTCCCTGTGTGTCCCGCTGGGAAAGGCCCTGCGGCCTTACCGCGGCTCTCTCGGCAAGCCGAGTACTCGTTCACCGATGATGTTGCGTTGGATCTCGCTCGCACCCGCGTAGATGGTCTCCGCGCGACTTGCCATGAAGATGTAGTGCAGGTCGTCGATCTCGTAGTCGCCGTCCTGCGAGCGCAGCACCGTAAGCGCGTCGGCGCCGAGCACGCTCATTGCCGTCTCGCCGAAGCGCTTGTGCCACGTCGACCAGTACAACTTGCCGATGCTGGCCTCGGGGCCGACGTCGCCGCGCTTCACGAGATTCGTGAGCATGCGCATGCCGTTGTACTTCATGACCTGCAAACCGGCGTACGCGTTGGCGAGCTCGTCGCGCAGCGCGGGCAGGCGTGCCGAGCCGTTCTTCTGCGCGATCCGGAGGATGTCGGCGAACTCACCCTCGAACGCGAGCTGCGACGACATGAAGGCGGTGCCGCGCTCGAAGCCGAGGGTCGCCATCGCGACCTTCCAGCCTTCGCCGATCGGTCCGAGCGCGTTCTCCTTCGCGGTGCGAGCGCCGTCGAAGAACACCTCGTTGAATTCCGAGCTGCCCGTCATCTGGCGCAGGGGGCGCACCTCGATGCCGGGCTGGTCCATCGGGCACAGGAGATAGGTGAGCCCGTGGTGCGACGTGGAGTCGGGCTCGGTGCGGCACACGAGGAAGCACCAGTCGGCCCGGTGCGCGAGCGTCGTCCACACCTTCTGGCCGGTGATCACCCACTCGTCGCCGTCGAGGACGGCCCGGGTCTGGATGTTCGCGAGGTCGCTGCCGGCGTTCGGCTCGGAGAACCCCTGGCACCACATCTCCTCGACCGCCTGGATCTCGGGGAGGAAGCGCTGCTTCTGCTCCTCGGTGCCGAACTGGATCAGCGTGGGTGCGAACAGTCCCTCGCCGAAGAAGGAGAGACGGGTCGGCGCACCGGCACGCGTGTACTCCTCGTTGAAGATGATCTGCTCGGCCACGTTCGCGGCTCGGCCGCCGTACTCCTTCGGCCACGTGAGGCCGACCCAGCGGTCGGCGCCGAGCAGCTTCTCCCACTCGACGCGCACGTCCCAGCCCGTCTCGTCGCTCGGTCCGTTGCCCGGGCCCAATGCGGCGAACTCGCCGCGCAGGTGCTCGCCCAACCAGGCGCGTACCTCCGCTCGGAAGGCCGCTTCCGCGGGCGTGTCGACGAAGTCCATGGCCGGGCCGACGCTACTTGACCGACCGGTCATGTTTCCAGATCGGCCCACTCGAGGGGCTCTTTGCGGCGCACTCGAGACCCTGTGCCCCGCCGGTAGCTCCCGCCGTCGCCGCCGGTAGCCTCGAGGTCATGGCTGACACTCTCACCCGGCCCGCCCACTACGAGACGTCGGCCGTCCGGATCGACAAGCTCGTCGTCGGGCCGTTCGAGAACAACGTGTTCGTCCTGCGCGACAAGAGCACCGGGGAAGCCGTGCTGCTCGACGCCGCCAACGAGCACGAATTGCTGCTCGAGGTGTCGCGAGCCACTGGTGTACGGCGCGTCCTGACGACCCACGGTCACTTCGACCACATCCAGGCGGTGACCCAGATGCGCGACGCGGGAATCGACGTCGGCATCGCGACGCAGGACGCGGAGATGCTGCCCGGTTACGACTTCACGATCCCCGACGACGAGGTCATCTCGGTGGGCGATCTCCGCCTCCGCACGATCCACACGCCCGGCCACACCCGCGGCTCTACCTGTTTCCTGCTCGAGGGCCACCCGGTGTTGTTCAGCGGCGACACGTTGTTCCCTGGTGGCGTCGGCAACACCACCTTCGAAGGCGGCGACTTCCCCACA
>JAUZEI010000092.1 GCA_030839105.1 Actinomycetota bacterium | reverse complement strand
ACAACGAGATCTGCGGATGGGGCCAGCACGGTGATGTCACGCGACAACTCATCTCGCTCGTCGAGCTGCGGCACGGTTTCGAACACAAGCGGTTGCAGCTTCGCTTCACCGTGACCAGGGAGTTGATCGAGGAGTGCGTGCATCAGGTGCTGGAGGTCGAGGCCGAGGGCGACGGACGGCTCGCGCAACTGCTGGACCTCATGTATCTCGGCGACTGGACGAGCTGCTACCTCGCGCTGCAGAACGACGTCGATCCCGGGCCGATCGACGCAATCCTCGAGTTGAAGTCGCGCCTCGCGCAGACGCCCTGATCCGCATTCCCGGCGCGCAGCGCGGTATTCGCGCCCAACTGTTTGGTGGAATTCCGGCGCGTGGTGCCGTTTTCGCGCCCAACTGTTTGGTGGAAATTCGGGTACCGGCGTGGGCAGAGCGGATAAATCGGGGCGAATCCCCCCGTTCTCGACGGAGCGGGTGGACACTGGGTGCGCTCGCCATCGCTTCGCGCCCCGGAGGCCCTGATGCTCGAAGGCTCATCGTCGTATCCCGCGACCTCGTATCCCGCGACATTCTCGTTCGACCCGCCCGAGCGGATCGCGAATTGGCGACCGCTCGTCAACTGGCTGCTCGCCATCCCGCATATCGCCATCTTGTACGTGCTGCAGACGGTGAGCCAGGTGGTCGGCGTCATCTCCTGGTTCGCCATCGTGTTCACGGGCAAGCTGCCCGACGGTCTGGCCAACGTCCAGGCGATGTACCTGCGCTACATGCTGCGCACGTACACCTAAATCGGCTTCCTTCGGGAGGAATACCCTCCGTTCACTTTTGCGACGGCCACGAGCGATCCGGGCGACGACCCGCGCGTCCACGTCGACGTTCAGCCCCAGCTCACGGACCGCAACCGGTTGACTGCGTTCTTCCGCATCATCCTGGTCATCCCGCAGGCCATCGTGCTCGTGGCCCTGACGTTCGCGGCGGCCGTCGTGACCTTCATCGCGCTGTTCGCGGTGTTGTTCACCGGTCGCTGGCCCGATGGCATGCGGGATTTCGTCATCAAGGTGCAGCGCTGGTCACTGCGCGTTCAGGTGTACGCCATGCTGCTCACCGACGTGTACCCGCCGTTCGTGCTCGACTGAGGTACGCGACTGCTCAGGGCCGACGCACGGAGAACTCGAAGACGTCGGGTCGCGAGTAGTGACCGACCGCGTCGAACTGGCGACGCGACTGGCGCACGGTCGCGACGTCGACCTCGGCATAGAGGATGCCTTCCGTCTCGCTGATCGGTCCCGCGAGAATGTCGCCGTACGGATCGACGATCACCGTGTTGCCGCGCGACATCCAGTCGTCGTCACCACCGTAGATCTCGTCGCGTCCCGGAACGTCGGCCGGGACGTCCGAGGCGCGCAGGCACGACGTGACGCCGAGCACGTAGCAACGTCCTTCCTTCGCGATGTGGCGCATCGACGCGACCCACACGTCGGAGTTGTCCCAGGTCGGCGCGAGCAGGATGTCGACGCCCTGTTCGTACATCGCCGCGCGCGCCAGCGGCATGTAGTTCTCCCAACAGATGAGCCCTCCGACGCGCCCGAACGGCGTGTCGAACGTCGTGAGCGTCGAGCCGTCGCCCATGCCCCACGCGAGGCGTTCGCCGCCGGTTGCCACGAGCTTGCGGTGCTTGCCGAGCGTCGTCCCGTCGGGCCCGAAGTAGAGGATCGTGTTGTAGACCGTCCCGCCGTCGCGCTCGTTGACCGGGATCGCGAGGAAGACATGGTTCTCGAGGGCGATGGCGGCGAGCGCGTCGCATGCGGGGCCCGGCACGTCGACACACTGGTCGATCCAACGGGCGTACCACTCGCCGTCCGCCCAGGGCGTCGTCCGCCAGACCCAGTCGGGGTAGGTGGGCACGAATCCCTCGGGGAACGCGACCAGGTGCGCACCGGCCCCGGCCGCCTCCTTCGCGAGGATTCCCACCTTGTCGATCGTCGCTTCCCGCTCGAGAAAGACCGGCGCGGCCTGCACGGCCGCGACGAGGGTGGTGGCGCCCGGAGTCGTCATGAGTTCACTATCTCTCAGTCGCCCCAGCTGCGCTAACATAAAATTTCGGTCGGGCCCAGGAGGGCTGTCACCCGGTGATCCGGGCCGGCCTCCGTGAAAAGGTGGCGCGCCCGCCGCGTCCGCAACCGGAGGACCAAGACATGACCAAGACTGATTCGCGCGTGCCCGCGTCGGGCACCTTCACCGACTACAAGGTCGCCGACATCTCGCTGGCCGAATTCGGCCGCAAGGAGATCGCGCTGGCCGAGGTCGAGATGCCCGGCCTCATGGCGTGCCGGGAGGAGTGGGGCAAGTCCAAGCCGCTCGCCGGGGCCCGCATCACGGGCTCGCTCCACATGACCATCCAGACGGCCGTGCTCATGGAGACGCTCGTCGAGCTCGGCGCCGAGTTGCGCTGGGTGAGCTGCAACATTTTCTCCACGCAGGACCACGCCGCCGCCGCGATGGCCGCGGCCGGTATCCCGGTGTTCGCCTGGAACGGCGAGTCGCTCGAGGAGTACTGGTGGTGCACCGAGCAGGTCGTGAAGTGGCCCGACGGCGGTGGCCCGAACATGATCCTCGACGACGGCGGCGACGTGACCCTGCTGATCCACAAGGGTGTCGAGT
>JAUZEI010000091.1 GCA_030839105.1 Actinomycetota bacterium | reverse complement strand
GGAGGAAGTCGTCGTCCTGCGGCGGCGCCTCCAGGACGCGCCCAAGCGGGTGCGGACGCTCGAGGAACGGCTGCTCGAGACCAAAGGCCAACTCGCCCAGGCCGTGTCCCAGAACGAAAAACTGTCCGCGACCCTGCGCGAGGCCCGTGAGCACATCGCGGCGCTGCGCGAGGAGGTCGAGAAGCTCACGATGCCGCCGTCGGCGTACGGGACGTATCTCGGCACCAACGACGACGGCACGGTCGACATCTTCCCCGCCGGTCGCAAGATGCGCGTCGCCGTGCATCCCGAGCTCGAGACCGACGAGCTGCGCCGTGGCCAAGAGGTCGTGCTGAACGAGTCGCTGAACGTCGTCCTCGCCCGAAACTCCGATCTCGCGGGCGAGATCGTGACGTTCAAGGAGCTCCTGCCGGACCGGACGCGCGCGATGGTCGTCGGCCGCGCCGACGAGGAACGCGTGTGCGAGCTCGCCGACGAGCTGCTGCACGAGAAGCTGCGCGCGGGCGATCACCTGTTGATGGAGGGCCGTTCCGGCCTCCTCCTCGAGAAGCTTCCGCGCCCCGAGGTCGAAGAGCTCGTCTTGGAGGAAGTGCCCGACGTCTCCTACGACGACGTCGGGGGTCTCGACGACCAGATCGAGATGATCAAGGACGCGGTCGAGCTCCCGTACCTCTACGGCGACCTGTTCAAGGAACACGATCTGCAGCCGCCGAAGGGCATCTTGTTGTACGGGCCCCCCGGTTGCGGCAAGACGCTCATCGCGAAGGCCGTCGCCAACTCGCTCGCGAAGCGGGTCGCGGAGAAGACCGGCAACACCACCGCGCGTTCGTACTTCTTGAACATCAAGGGCCCCGAGCTCTTGAACAAGTATGTCGGCGAGACCGAGCGCCAGATCCGCCTGATCTTCCAGCGCGCGCGGGAGAAGAGCGAAGAGGGTTACCCCGTCATCGTGTTCTTCGACGAGATGGATTCACTGTTCCGCACACGCGGCACCGGCATCTCGAGCGACATGGAGTCGACGATCGTGCCGCAGCTGCTCGCGGAGATCGACGGTGTCGAAGCGTTGAAGAACGTCATCGTGATCGGCGCGTCGAACCGCGAGGATCTCATCGACCCCGCGATCCTTCGTCCGGGCCGGCTCGACGTGAAGATCAAGATCGAGCGTCCCGACGTCGACAGCGCGAAGCAGATCTTCACGCAGTACCTCGTGACCACGCTGCCGCTCGCCGAGGGCGAGCTGAAGAGCTCGGGCGGCGATCCGCAGCGCGCGGTGCGCTCGATGATCGACGAAGCGGTCGGCGCGATGTACTCGATCGGCGACGAGAACAAGTTCCTCGAGGTCACCTACCAGAACGGCGACAAGGAAACGCTCTACTTCAAGGACTTCTCCTCGGGTGCGATGATCGAGAACATCGTGCGGCGGGCGAAGAAGCTCTCGATCAAGCGCACCATCGCCGGCGGCGACCGCGGGATCCGCACCGATGATCTGCTCGAGTCGATCAAGCAGGAATTCAGAGAGCACGAAGACCTGCCGAACACGACGAACCCCGACGACTGGGCCAAGATCTCCGGCAAGAAGGGCGAGCGCATCGTGTATGTCCGCACCATCGTCAACGAGGGCGATCGTGACAAAGGTGGCCGTCAGATCGAGCGGGTCACCACGGGTCAGTACCTCTGACCGGGCAACCGTGACTTGTCAGCCGCGCCGGTAGGATGACGCGGTGACCGTGCCGAAGATCGTCGGTATCGAGACCGAGTACGGAGTATCACTGCGCGGCGCGCCCGAGCCGAATCCGGTGGTCGCGTCCAGCCTCCTGATCAACGGTTACGTCGAACAGCGCCGGATCGGTTGGGACTTCGAAGACGAGTCACCGGGACGAGACGCGCGCGGCTTCGCCCGCGACGGTGCCCAGCCCCCCGAGATCGAGACCCATCTCGTGAACGCGGTGCTCACCAACGGCGCTCGCTACTACGTCGACCACGCCCATCCCGAGTACTCCACCCCCGAGTGCGCCGACCCGCTCGAAGCGACGCTGTTCGACAAGGCGGGGGAGCGGATCCTCGCCCGTTCGATGGACGCAGCCCGCCGCCTCCTGCCCGCCGGGCAGGAGATCGTCGTCTACAAGAACAACAGCGACGGCAAGGGCAACTCGTACGGCTGTCACGAGAACTACCTCGTCGATCGCAACGTGCCGTTCGCCGCGCTGGTCCGGAATCTCATCCCGTGGTTCGTGACGCGCCAGGTGTTAACCGGCGCGGGGAAGATCGGCGCCGAGAACGGCGGCGAGGCGTGCGACTACCAGATCAGTCAGCGCTCCGACTTCTTCGAAGAGGAGGTCGGGCTCGAGACCACGTTGAAGCGTCCGATCGTCAACACGCGCGACGAGCCGCACGCCGACCCGCAGAAGTACCGGCGGCTCCACGTGATCGTCGGCGACGCGAACCTGTGCGAGGTCGCGACCTTCCTGAAGGTCGGAACGACGGCCGTCGTCCTTGCCATGGTCGAGGACGGTTTCATCGACAAGGACCTTTCCATCTCGACGCCCGTCGCCGCGATCCGCGCGGTCTCGCACGACCCGTCCCTGCAGGCAACGGTCGACTGCAGTTCGCTCGGTCGCTGCACCGCGATCGAGTTGCAGTGGGAGTTCCTGCGCCTCGCGCGCAAGTACGCCGACGAGACGGGTCTCGAGTCGTGCGGTCCCGAAGCGATCGGCACGCTTGTGCTCGACCGGTGGGAAGCGGTGCTCGGCGCACTCGAGTCCGAGCCGCGGTCACTCGACGGTCAGCTCGACTGGGTGACGAAACGGGAGCTGCTGCGGGCGTACGCCGAACGCGACGATCTGCGCTGGAACGACCCGAAGCTCGAGCTCCTCTCGGTGCAGTACCACGACGTCCGTCCGGGGCGCTCGCTGTACGAAAAGCTCGTGCGCGCCGGGAGGATCGAACGCCTGCTCGCCGAGGCCGACGTCGCCGCCGCGATGGCCGATCCTCCCGAATCGACCCGGGCCTATTTCCGGGGTACGTGCCTCGCGCGTTGGGCAGACTCGGTCGTCGCCGCGAACTGGGACAGCCTGGTGCTCGACGTCGGGATCGACCCACTGCGGAGGATCCCGATGATGGAGCCCACGCGTGGTAGCAAGGAGCACGTCG
>JAUZEI010000055.1 GCA_030839105.1 Actinomycetota bacterium | reverse complement strand
GTCGTCGACGTTCAGCCCGCAGGAGATCATCCTGCGCGAGGCGCTCGGCCTCGACGCCGACGCCAACGTCAACCCGTCCGGTGGCGCGCTCGCCGGCAATCCCGTGATGGCGACCGGGCTCGTGCGGATCGCGGAGGTGGCGCAGCGCATCGTCGAGGGTTCGGCGGGACGCGGGCTCGCGCACGCGACCGGCGGCCAGGTGCTGCAACACAACCTCGTGTGCCTGATGGAGGGTGACTGATCACGTGCCGACGCAGCGGAGCTTGCGGAGCAGAGGGAGTCATAGTCAATGACGGAACAGGCAGCAGTCATCGGTGTCGGTCAGACGCACCACAAGAAGAAGCGGGCCGACGTGTCCATCCCGGGACTGCTGCGCGAGGCCGCGCTCCGGGCCCTCGAGGACGCCGAGTGCACATGGGCGGACATCGACGCGGTCGTGATCGGCAAGGCGCCCGACGCCTTCGAAGGCATCGTGCAGCCCGAGCTGTTCCTCGCCGACGCGCTCGGTGGCGCGGGCAAGCCGATGATGCGCGTGCACACTGCGGGCTCGGTCGGTGGTTCCACGTTCATCGTCGGCTCGCATCTCATCGAGTCGCAGATCCACGACCGCGTGCTCGCGATCGCGTGGGAGAAGCAGAGCGAAGGAAACGCGCAGTGGGGTCTGGCCGGTGGTCGCGGTCGTGGCATCGGCGCGGGCGGCGCATTCGCGCCCTGGATCCGCGCGTACATCGAGAAGACGGGCGCGCCCGAGTACATCGGCTGGCAGGTCGCGGTGAAGGACCGCCTCAACGCGCTGAAGAACCCGTACGCGCACCTGCACCTTCCCGACATCACGATCGACACGGTGAAGGAATCCGCGATGCTCTGGGATCCGCTGCGGTTCCTCGAGTCGTGCCCGTCATCCGACGGTGCGTGCGCGGTGGTGCTGACGAGCGCGGCGACCGCCAAGCGGGCGTCGAAGCCGGCGGCGTACATCGCGGCGACTGCGGTCAAGAGTGAGCTCGGCCAGTTCCCCGGTCGCGATCCGGTCCGGCCCCAAGCGGGTGTGGAGTGCGCGCACGACGTGTACCGCCAGGCGGGCATCGGTGTGCCGCGCCAAGAGATCGACGTCGCGGAGATCTACGTGCCGTTCAGTTGGTACGAGCCGATGTGGCTCGAGGGCCACGACATCGCCGGCCCCGGTGAGGGCTGGAAGATGGTCGAGGGCGGCGACACCGAACTGACCGGGTCGTTCCCCGTGAACGCGTCGGGCGGGGTGCTGTCGTCGAACCCGATCGGCGCCTCCGGGATGCTGCGGTTCGCGGAGGCGGCGCTGCAGGTCCGGGGCCAGGCCGGTGAGCACCAGGTCGACGGTGTCCGCACCGCGCTGGCCCAGGCCTACGGGGGTGCGGCGCAGTACTTCGCCCTGGGCATCCTCCGTTCCGAACCCGCCTGACCTACCCCATCGCCGGATCCCGAGGCCGGATTTCCCTTCCAACAGTTGGGAGGGAAATCGTGGGGGTCTAGGCTGTGGAGAATGACGTTCTCCGGCGGAACCGCCCCAGGCCCGGACCGACGCCGGCAGCTCGTCGCCGCCGCGCGCCTGTTGGCCGACGAGACCGGCAGCGCCGCCTTCACCGTCGCCCGGCTCACGAGCCGGGCCGGGGTTTCGCTCAAGGCGTTCTACGCGTGCTTCCGGAGCAAGGACGACCTGCTCCTCGCCCTGCTCGCCGAGGACAGCCGAATCGGGGCCGACGTCCTCGCCGCGCGCATAGGTAGCCGCACCGGCCGGGACGGTCTGCGCGCGTACGTCGTCGAGCTGTTCGACATGCTCACCTTGCCGGGCGCGATCGGTTATGCGGGCGTGCTGGTGCGCGAGCGCCGCCGTCTCACCGAAAGCCACGATGCGGAGTTGCGCGACGCGCTCGCGCCGCTCGTCGACCTCCTGGCGCACCACATCGACACCGACGATCCGAAACGCGACGCGCGCACGATGTTCGCGGTGTTGCTGGAAGGCATCAACGACATTGTCGTGGGCCGCGTCGCCGACGCGAACGAGCTGGCCGAGTACCTGTACCGATTCTGTACTACCGGGGTCGGCGGCGCATGACCGCGACCTTCCTTCCCGAACCGGAGCCGCGCGTCTGCAACTACACCATCATCTCCGTCGACGATCACCTCATCGAACCGGCGCATTGCTTCGAGGGAAGGCTTCCGAGCGCGCTGCAGGACCGTGCGCCGAGGGTCGTCACGCTGGACGACGGTCGCGAGACGTGGGTCTACGAAGACAACTTCTATCCGCAGGTCGGTCTGAACGCGGTCGCGGGCCGGCCCAAGGCGGAGTGGAGCATGGAGCCGGCGCGCTTCGACGAGATGCGGCGCGGTTGCTACGACATCGAAGCCCGCGTCGACGACATGGATGTCGACGGCGTGTACGCGACGCTCTGCTTCCCGTCGCTCATCGCCGGATTCGCGGGCACCATCTTCGCCAAGAGCAAGGATCCCGAGCTCGGGCTCGCCGCGTTGCGGGCCTGGAACGACTGGCACATCGAGGAGTGGGCCGGTCCGCACCTCGATCGGGTGATCCCGCTGCAGCTCGCGTGGGCGCACGACCCCGCCGTTGCGGCGGCCGACATCCGCCGGAACGCCCAGCGCGGGTTCAAAGCTGTGAGCTTTCCCGAGAATCCCGTCGACCTCGGCGTCGGGCTCCCGCCGATGATCGACCAGTACTGGGACCCGTTCCTCCGGGCATGCGAGGAGACCGAAACCGTCATCTGTCTCCACAACGGATCGTCGTCGTGGACCGCGGCCCGCTCGCCCGGCGCGCCGCTGGAGCTCTACACGAGCCTGTTCCCGGTCAACGCGCTCGTCACCGCGGCCGATTGGCTGTGGGCGCAGGTCCCGACCCGGTTCCCGGACATCAAGATCGCCTTCTCCGAGGGCGGGATCAGCTGGGTACCGATGCTGATCGATCGCATCGAGTACGTGCTCAGCCACTCGGCGGTCGGTTCACACGGCTGGGACGCCACCGACGTGTCGCCGACCGACGCGCTGCGGCGCAACTTCTGGTTCTGCACGATCGACATCGGTTCCACGTTCGCGCTGCGCGAGCACATCGGTGTCGATCACATCTGCCTCGAGAGCGATTACCCGCACGCGGACTCCACGTGGCCCGACACGCAACCGAACGCGCACGCCGCGCTGCACGACGTCGAGGCCGACGTGGTGCGCAAGGTCACCTGGGAGAACGCGTCGCGTCTCTTCCGCCATCCCGTTCCAACCGAACTTCAGCGACCGTGAACTCCGAACTCGCGATATCCAAGGAGTAATGATGTACACGACCGACGACGCGGTACCCGGCGGCAGTGACGATCCGCTTTTCGACGTGTTCTCGCAGCAGTGCGCCGACGATCCGCATCCCGTGTACCACGGGGTGCACGAACGCTGTCCCGTGAGTCGTGAGCCGGGGATGTTCGGCGGGTACAGCGTGACGTTGTCGCGCTACGAAGACGTGATGTGGGCGCTCAAGCACCCCGAGGTCTTCTCGTCGAAGGACGTCGTCAAGATCGGGAACGACGTGCCGCTGATCCCGCTGTCGGTCGACCCTCCGGACCACGCCAAGTACCGGCGCCTGCTCGACCCGCAGTTCTCGCCGAAGCGGATGAAGGATCTGGAGCCCGAGGCTCGCACGCTCGTCAACGAGATCATCGACACCTTCGTCGCGAGCGGCGAGTGCGACTTCCACGAGGACTTCGCGACTCCGCTGCCGTCGACGATCTTCCTGGCCCTGATGGGGCTGCCGCAGGACGACCTTCCGCAGTTCCTCACGTGGCGGGACGACACGATCCGTCCTCAGGATGACGACAACATGACTGCGGAGGAGAAGCGCGACGCGGCCGGCAAGGCCATCGAGAATTACTTCGAGACGAAGATCGAGGAGAAGCGCGCCCACCCGGACGACCGGCTGCTGAGCACCCTGGTGAATTGCGAGATCGAGGGCCGTCCGCTGACCCACGACGAGCTGCTCGGGACGACCCATCTGCTGCTGCTCGGGGGTCTCGACACCGTCACGGCCACGCTCGACTGCATGATCGTGTATCTCGCGCAGGCGCCCGAGCGGCGGCGCGCGCTGGTGAACGACGGATCGCTCGTCGCCGGTGCGGTCGAGGAGCTCCTGCGCCACCAGACGCCCGTGATGATGGTTCCGCGGATCATCGCTCGGGACGCCGAGGTCGGCGGTGTGCAGCTGCAGGCGGGTGACGGCGCGATCTTGTTGATCGGCGCCGCGAACTGCGACCGCGCCGAGTTCCCGGACGCGACCGAAGTGCGTTTCGACCGCGAGACGAACCGCCACCTCGCGTTCGGCGGTGGTGCGCACCGGTGCCTCGGCTCGCACCTGGCGCGCCTCGAGCTGACGGTCGCGCTCGAGGAGTTCCACCGGCGCGTTCCGGACTACGAACTCGCGCCCCATACCGTCATCGCGTTCTCGCCCGGCATCCGTCAGTCCGAGAACCTCCACCTCCGGTTCGCGGCCGGTTCATGAGGGGCGCCGCGTGAGGGCGGCGACGCTGCGCGGCACCGGAGAAGCGTTCGTCACCGAAGACCTCCGGCTGCGCGACGTCGGTCCGCGCGACGTGCACGTGCGCGTGGCCGCGAGTGGCGTGTGCCATTCCGACCTGTCGATCCAGGACGGCACGATCCCGCATCCGCTTCCCGCAGTTCTCGGTCACGAGGGTGCGGGAGTGGTGTTGGAGACCGGTGCGGACGTGACGACGGTCGCGGCCGGTGATCACGTCGTGCTCGCGTGGGTCGCGCCGTGCCGGGCGTGCTTCTTCTGCCTGCGCGGCCGTCCGGAGTTGTGCGAGCACGGGCTCGACCACGCGTTCGCGGCGCCGTACGCGACTGCGCCCGACGGGACCGCGTTTCTCGCCGCGTTCGGCACCGCGACGTTCGGCGAGGAGACGATCGTCCCGGAACGCGCGTGCGTCAGGATCGATCCCGCGTTTCCCCTCGAGCTCGGCGCGTTGGTGGGGTGCGGGGTCGTGACCGGTGTGGGTTCGGTATGCAACAGCGCCCGGGTCGAGCCCGGCGCGAGCGTGGTGGTCATCGGCTGCGGCGGAGTCGGGCTCGCCGCGATCCAGGGCGCGCGGCTCGCGGGCGCGGCGCCCATCGTCGCCGTCGACCGGGTCGCGGCCAAGCTCGATTTGGCCCGGCGATGCGGCGCGACCGATGTGATCGACGCGACGGAGACCGATCAGGTCGAGGCGGTACGCGGGCTCACCTCGGGCCGGGGCGCAGACTTCGTGTTCGAAGTCGTCGGCCGCTCGGCGACCATCGAGGCCGCGTTCGAGATGACGCGGCGCGCCGGCACCTGCACGATCGTCGGCGCGGGCAGCCCGACCGACATGGTCCGGTTCGGCGCGCTGCAACTGATGGTGGGCGCCAAGACCCTGCGCGGCTGCGTGTACGGATCGACCGATCCTGCCCGCGATTTTCCCGAGATCGTGCGGCTCCAGCAGGCCGGCCGGCTCGACCTCGACGCGCTCGTCACGCGCCGCATCGCGCTCGACGAGTTGAACGATGCCTTTCGCGCCATGCACGCCGGCGAGGTCGCTCGCAGCATCATCACCTACTGACGAACGCGGGCACGGAAAGCCGTGGCACCGCACCACGGCACCACCGGCGGCACCATGGGTGCTTCCTCGACTTGTGCGCGGGTGATCCTGCGCATCGGACTTGTCCCTCTGCGCCCCTCACGGGTCGCACGCGGCGAGAGCCGCGGTTGGTGGCGCGTCACCCCGTACGCTCGCTGCTCGACGTGATCAAGTACCTCGGCTCCAAACGACGACTGATCCCCGTGCTCGGCGCGATCGCGACGATCGCGGAGGCGCGTACCGCGCTCGACCTGTTCACGGGCACGACCCGCGTCGCCCAAGAGCTCAAGCGGCGCGGGGCGCACACGACCGCAGTCGACACGGCCCGCTATGCGGAGATCTTCGCGCAGTGTTACGTCGCCCTCGACGGCGGCACCGCCGACACCGTCGCGATCGAAGCCGCGATCGCCGACCTGATGGCGCGCCCCGGCATCCACGGCTACTTCACCGAAACCTTCTGCGTGCAGTCGCGCTTCGTGCAGCCCGACAACGGCCGTCGCATCGACGCGATGCGTGAAGCCATCGAGCGTGACTACCGCGACACGTGGCTGTACCCGGTGCTGCTGACCAGTCTGATCGAGGCGGCCGACCGGGTCGACTCCACCACTGGAGTCCAGATGGCCTACGTCAAGCAATGGGCCGATCGCTCGTTCCGGCCGATCGCACTGCGGGTGCCCGAGCTCGTCGCCGGACCGGGTTCCGCGCTCCGGGCCGACGCGACCGAAGCCGTCGAGGCGCTCGGCGTGTTCGATCTCGCCTACCTCGACCCGCCGTACAACCAGCACCGGTACTTCACCAACTACCACGTGTGGGAGACCCTCGTGGCTTGGGACGCACCCGAGTTCTACGGCATCGCGTGCAAGCGCGTCGACGCGCGCGATCCGTCGACGAAGAGCGTGTTCAACGACCGCCGGGCGATGCCCGCGGCGCTGATGAATGTCATCCGCGCCGTCGACGCCGAGCTCCTGGTGGTGTCGTACAACAACGAGTCGTGGGTCGATATCGAGGAGCTCGAAGCGGTGTGCCGGGAGCGCGCCGGCGCGGTGGCCACGCTCGCGTTCGACTCCCGTCGCTATGTTGGGGCGCAGATCGGTATCCACAACCCCGACGGCAAGAAGGTCGGCCGGGTGTCGCATCTGCGAAACGTCGAGTACGTGGTCTGCGCGGGCGAACAGGCGCTCGTCGATCGCATCACCAACAAAGGGGACGAGCTGTGGAGATTGCCGGCAACGTCGCGCTCGTAACGGGCGCCGCATCGGGACTGGGCGAGGCGACGGTCCGACGGCTGCACGCGGCCGGTGCCGAGGTCGTCCTCGCCGACGTGAATGACGCCGGAGGTCGCGCGGTCGCCGGCGATCTCGGCGACGAGGACCGCTTCGTGCACTGCGACGTCACCTCCGAATCCGACGTCGCCGCCGCCGTCGACAACGCCGCCCTCCGCGGGCGCCTCGCGATCCTCGTGCACTGCGGGGGCGGCGGCACGTCGGCCCGCACGGTCGCGCGCGACGGCAGACCGCACGACCTCGACGCGTTTCGCCGCGTCGTCGAGCTCAACCTCGTCGGATCGTTCAACGTGCTCCGGCTGGCATCGGCGGCGATGGCGAAGAACGATCCCGATGGCGGGGGCGAGCGGGGCGCGTGTGTGCTGACCGCGTCGATCGCCGGCTACGAAGGCCAGATCGGTCAGGTCGCCTACGGATCGGCCAAGGCGGGAGTGATCGGTATGACCATCATCGCGGCGCGCGACCTCGCGGCGATGGGCGTGCGCGTCAACACGATTGCCCCGGGCACCATCGCGACGCCACCCATGATGATGGCCCCCGCCGCGATGCGGGAAGCGTTCGCCGGCAATGTTCCGTTTCCGAAGCGCCTCGGTCAGCCCGACGAGTACGCGGCGCTCGCCGAGCACATCGTCGAGAACGGTTATCTGAACGGCGAGGTCATACGCCTCGACGGCGCGGTGCGGTTCCAGCCGAAGTAGACCGGGCCCGAAGTCCGGCGGCGCGGATCCGGCGGACGAGCTCGTGCGTCGACACCACCGACGCACCCGCGTCGACGGCGAGCTGCCAGGCGCGCTCGGGCACGTCGTAGTGGTCGTTGTGGAAGCGCAGTCGACGCGGTAGTGACAACGAGAGCGCGGCCTCGAACGCGTGCAGCTCTTCGAACGACACATCGCTGACGAGATGCGCGAAGCGTGTGCCGTGCGCGGGCCAACGCGGGCGGTCGACGAGGATCGTCATGGCGTCAAGCGAGGACGTCGCCCAGCGCTTCGACCGACGGCACGAAATAGGCCGCGCCGCTCACGGGTCGGGAGAAGTCGGTCAGGTGGTCGTGTAGCCCGTCGCCCGAGTGGCCGAACATGCGCCGCAGCATCTTGTCGAAGCGGGTGTGGTCGGCACTGAAGGCGACGAAGTACAGCCCGAGCTCGGCGACCTGCCCGTAGGGCACGCTGCGCCGGTAGATCTCGAGCTCCTCGCCGTCCTCCTCGATCACCACCCGCGCGATGTGTGCGTTCGCGGGCTTCGCCGTGCCGTCGAGCTCCACGCTGTCGGGCTTGGTCCGGCCGAACACGCGCTCCTGGTCATCGACCGCGAGCGCGTGGAACGCGGCGAGATCGTGCACCCAGCGCTGGGTGATCGCGTAGGCACCACCCGCGCCCGGCTGCCCGTCCGGAACGATGGCCGCGGTGTTGGCCTCCTCGACCACCGGGTTCTCGGTGCCGTCGATGAAACCGGTGAGGTCGCGTCCGTCGTGGTACACGAAGCCGGCGACGTCCGTCGCGAGATGCGCGACGGGTGCGAGCAACGCGGCGACCGCCCGGGCGACGTCGAGCATCACGTCCTCACCCGTACCGTGAGTCCACACCCATACGTCGTGAGGCGTGTTCGCCACGCCGTCGAGCACGGGAAACGTGAAGTCCCCGACGCCGCGTGCGTTCGGGTCGAGCTCCTCCCACAGCGAGGCCCGGAACCCAACGACGATGTTCGCGCCGCCGGCCGTCACCGACGGTTGGCGCAGACCGCGCAACGCCTCGAGCAACGCTTCCGGCGCAACTCCGTCGTTCGAGTCGAACTCCAGGTGACGATGCGAGCGGGTGCCCTGGGCGAAGATCCCCGGCTGTGCGACCGGCATCAATGCTCAGGCGTCCCGCAGGCCGATGCGGGCGGACTCGCTCATGATGTGCTCGACCCACCAACCCGGCGCCGAGTTCATCAAGGTGGCGAGATCCCAGTAGTCCCACCAGCGCACGAGCTTGCCGTCACGGTTCTCGTGCATCGAGACGAACGGGAGCGACGCCCGTTCGCCGCTCGGCCATTCCCAGTGTTCGATGTGCTCCGTCACCACGATGTCGCCCTCGGCGACGATCGCGCGCACGTCGTGCGAGATCCCGGCCAAAGGCTCGAGACCGAGTCGCAGCCTCGCCGCGATCTGGGCCGGGCCGCGGGCCACGTCGTCGGCGGGCGTCGGCATGTCGGTGTACTCGCCGTCGTCGGCGAAGGCGGCGCCCACCGCGTCGAAGTCGCGGTTGTAGAGGTCGACCCAGAGCTGCTCGACGATTTCACGGTTGGTCGGCGCGCCGTTGGTCGGCTGGTCGCTCACACCGTGCTCCTCGCCAACGGCCGACTCGGACTGAATCGCACCGGCATCGACTCCAGCCCGCTGATGAAGTTCGCGCGCCGGCGGGGGAGGTCGGCGGGATCAGCCGCGAGCTCGAGGTCGGGCAACCGCAGGAGGAGTTGCTCGAACATCACCTTCAGCTCGAGCCGGGCGAGCGCCTGGCCCAGGCAGAAGTGCGCGCCGAAGCCGAACGCGAGGTGCTCGTTGGGATGGCGCTGGACGTCGAAGCGGAAGGGTTCGTCGAACCGGCTCGAGTCGCGGTTGGCCGACTCGAACAACAGCATGCATTTCTGCCCG
>JAUZEI010000459.1 GCA_030839105.1 Actinomycetota bacterium | reverse complement strand
CGCGCGTGCCGCGTACGCTGCGCGGTCTGTGCAAACTCCGCTGGGCGCTGTGGAAGGAATCTCCGGGACGCTGACGCTCGCGTGCGCACGTGTACTCAACGGCGAGAGCGGCCAATCCCCGACCCCGGCGTGGCTGACGATTGCCGACGGTCGGATCGTCGCGTCCGGCTCGGGTGATCCCCCGCCGGGAGCAGTGGACCTCGGTGATGCCCTCCTGACGCCGGGATTCGTCGATCTCCAGGTCAACGGGACGGGCGCCGTCGACTTCGCCAGTGCCGCGGTCGAGGAGATCGTCACCGCCGTCGACGCGCTGGTCGCAGGCGGCACGACCGGCATGCTGCTGACGATTTGCAGCGCACCCCTCGACGCCTACGACGTCATGTTGGAGCGCGCCCGGCGGGTGCGCGCCGCCCGGCCGGATGCGGTCATCGGTGTGCACCTCGAGGGGCCCTTCCTGGGCGGCGCCCCCGGTGCCCATCCGCCCGAGGTGCTGCGTCCGGCCGACATCGACTTCGTGAAGCATCTGCACGAGACCTACGGCGATCTGGTGCGCATCGTGACGCTGGCGCCCGAAGCCGATCCCGGGCTCGCCGCGACGCGGCTGCTCGTCCGCAACGGCGTAGTGGTCGCGCTGGGTCACTCCACCATCGACTACGACGGTGCGCGGTCCGCGGCCGGCGGCGGCGCCCGGATGGTCACTCACCTCTTCAACGGCATGGCTCCGATGCACCACCGCGCGCCGGGTCTCGCCGGTGCCGCCCTCGACGATGCCCGCCTCGTTCCCTCGGTCATCGTAGACTTCGTGCACGTGCACCCCGCGCTCGTGAAGGTCGCGCTGACCGCGCGCGTCGACGCGGTGCTCGTCACCGACGCCGTGGCCACCGAGCCGCCGGTCCTCGAACGCGACGGCGCCGCGTATCTCGCAAACGGAACACTCGCGGGTTCGACGCTCACCATGGTCGGCGCGCTCCGCAACGTCGTGTCGCTCGGGCTGCCCGCGGCCCGCGCCGTTCGGCACGTGACGGCCAATCCGGCGCGCGTGCTCGGTCTGGCCGACCGGGGACGGATCGCCTCAGGCGCACGCGCCGATCTCGTCGCACTCGACCCCGACACTCTCGCGGTTCGGGCCGTCTGGGTCGCCGGTAGGCCCGTGTAACGTCGCCAAATGTCGAAGGTCGCAATGCCGAAGGTCGCACTGTTCGTCACGTGCGTGGCCGACCAGGTCTTCCCCGATACGGCGGCGGCCACGGTGCGCGTCCTCGAAGCGGCCGGCGTCGAAGTGGTGTTCCTCACCGCCCAGACCTGCTGCGGTCAGCCGGCGCTCACCGCGGGCGAACCCGCCGCCGCGATCCGGCTCGCGAATCATCATCTCGATGTGTTCGGTGCGTTCGAGGCCGGCGCCATCGATGCGATCGTCGCGCCCTCCGGCTCCTGCACGGCGATGGTGTGCCACCACTATCCCGCGCTGCTCACCGAGCGGCGGCCCGAAGCCGAAGCGCTCGCCGCCCGCACCTTCGAGCTGACGCAGTATCTCGTCGACGTGCTCGGCATCGTCGACATCGGCGCCCGCCTCGACACGACGGTGACCGTGCACGACGCGTGCCACGGCCTGCGCAACCTCGGCCTCGGGAAGGAGACGCGGCGCCTGGTCGAAGGCGCGGGCGCGACCCTGGTCGAGATGACGGAGCCGGACACCTGCTGTGGTTTCGGGGGTGTGTTCTCGTTCGGTTTCCCGGAGGTGTCGACGCGTCTCGCTGACAGCAAGCTCGGGCACGCGGCCGGCACCTCCGCGCGGTATCTCGTCAGTGGTGATCTTGCGTGCCTGATGCATCTCGACGGCCGCCGCCGCAAGGTCGGTCCGCAAACGGTGCCGCAACCGATTCACATCGCCGATCTCCTCGCTTCCGGACTCCCGGCGCGACGATGAGCGACACCGTCCCCCGCCACACGGGCGGTCACGCGATCACGACCCCGGGCGACGACTTCCACGAACGCACCGCGAGCGCGGTCGCCGATCCGATCCTGCAACGCGCGCTCCACAATCTTGATCGTCGGCTCCGCACCGCAAACGAATCCGCGGCCGCGCATCCCGAGTGGAAGGACCGCGCCGCCGCGATCCGGCGCGAGACGCTGCTCGATCTCGACGGTTGGCTCGACCGCCTGGAGCACTCGCTCGTCGCGAGGGGTGTGCACGTGCACCGCGCGTCCACCCCGGCCGATGCGCGCCGCACCATCGTCGAGCTCGCGCAGGCGCGCGGCGCGCGCACTGTGGTGAAGAGCAAGTCGATGGCGACCGAGGAGATCGACCTCGGCAACGCGCTGGAGGATGCGGGGCTCACGAGCGTCGAGACCGACCTCGGCGAGTACATCGTGCAACTCGCGGGTGAGCGCCCGTCGCACATGATCACGCCCGCGATCCACAAGACGCTCCCGCAAATCCGCGACGTCCTCGCCCGGGAGGCGGGCACCGATCTCGCCGTCGACCGAGAGGCCCTGACGGCGTGGGCCCGCGACCGCCTGCGCGGCGAATTCCTGCGGGCCGACATCGGCATCACCGGCGTGAACTTCGCCGCCGCCGACACGGGCACGCTCGTGCTCGTCACGAACGAAGGAAACGGACGGTTCTGTACGACGTTGCCGCGCGTCCACGTCGCCGTCATGCCGGTCGAGAAGGTGATTCCGCGCCTCGCCGACGTCGGAATTCTGCTGCCGCTGCTCACGACCCACGCGACGGGCCAGGCGCTCTCCAACTACGTGACGATGATCAGCGGGCCCCGTCGCGCAGGAGAGACCGATGGTCCCGACGAGCTGCACGTCGTGTTCCTCGACAACCGGCGCCGCACCCTGCTCGGCACCCGGTACGAGGAGATGCTCGCCTGCATCCGGTGCGGTGCGTGCCTGAACGTGTGTCCCGTCTACCGGAACGTGAGTGGTCACGCGTATGACTCGGTGTATTCGGGGCCGATGGGCAAAGTGCTGACCCCGCTGCTCTCCGGCGGGACCGAAGGCGCCGACCTCCCGTACGGCTCGACGCTCTGTCACGCGTGCAGCGATGCCTGCCCGGTCAAGATCCCGCTCGGCGACATGATCCTCGCGCTCCGCGCGGATGTGCCCGACCCACAGTCGGGGGCACGGCGCCGGCGCCGAATCTTCTGGGCCGTGTGGGCGCGGGCCTGGTCGACGCCGAGGGGCTACAAGCTCACGACCGCGCTCGCCCGTATGTCGCACGGCCGCGTTCCGGGGTTGCGGGCCTGGACGTCGACGCGCGAGTTGCCTCGTCCGGCGCGCGAGTCGTTCCGCGATCGCTGGGCGAAGGAGCACGTGTGATCGACGCGCTCGTCGCGGGCCTGCGCGCGAATTCCTGCTCGGTGTGGGGACCGATGAGCGACGAGGTCGCGCGCGGCAAGGTCGTGGAACGGGTGTCCGCGCATCTGCTCGTCGCGTGCAACGACGATGTCCCGATCCCGGGAATCGTCGACGCTCTGCGCGAACGGGGCGTCGACGTGCTCACACCGGGAGATCCCGCGTGGACGGAACGGCTCGCCGACGCGGAGGTGGGCATCACCGGCTCGCGCCTCGCGGTCGCCGAGCCGTCGACGATCGCGCTGGCCGCCGCGCCCGGCGCGCCGCGCGCGACGAGCCTCGTACCGCCCGTGCACATCTGCGTCGTGAGCGTCGATGCTCTGGTGCCCACTCTGGCGGACGCGATGATGGGCATCGCGGCCGGCGAGATGCCGAGCGCACTGACGTGGATCGGCGGCCCGAGCCGCACCGGAGATCTCGAGATGATCACGACCCTCGGCGTCCACGGCCCCCGCGCGGTCGAGATCGTGCTGCTCGGCTGAAAACCGGCGACTGCCGGGTAAGGTCCGCGGTCATGGAGATCGTCGCCGCCCTGTTCGTCGAAGCCATCGACTTCCGTCAGGTCGAGGGACCTGCTACCCGCATCGACATCACCGGGGCGTTTTTCTCGACCGCCGTGCCTGCGTACCCGGCGCAGCTCACACCGCACCTCGTGGTTCTCGTGCGTGCCGCCGCGGGTACGGACGGCAATGCCACTCTCGAGACTGTCTTCGTGCGCGACGACGGCGAGGAGATCGGTCGGAACCGGCAGAGCTTCTTCGTCGATCCGGGCAAGTTCGGGTACCGGTTGGTGAAGGGTGAGCTCGAGTTCCCTGGTCCCGGCACGGTCGAGGCGCGCTGCACGATCGTCGAGAGCGGATCGGCCGTCAGCGTGCCCCTGACTGCTCTTCCCATGCCCGGCTGAGGAGGTTCGCGCGGTGATCGCGCTCAACTCGACGTCATCGCGAGTCGACCCTCGGAGACGATGGATCTCGTGAACCGTTACGCCTCCGCGCTCTCGTTGCATCCAACTCCGGTCGAGGCCGTCGGTGAGGTGGCGGGCGAAATCCTCGAGCAATTCGACGGCGCGCGTCCTGACCTGCTCGTTTGCTTCGCCTCCCCCCACCACGCCGGCGCGTTCGAGGACGTCGTGGGCGGACTGCGCAAGCTCCTCGAACCGGTTGCGTCGATCGGTTGCACGATGGTCGGCGTCGCCGGAGGGGGCGTCGAGGTCGAGGACGGTCCCGGGCTCTCGGCGCTCGCCGCGACATTCGGTGCCGGTCGCATCGATGCGATCGCACTCGAGACCCACGAGACGGCCGACGGCTACGAGATCGCCGGGTGGCCCGACTGGGTTCCCGCCCGCGGGACCATGCTCATGCTCGGCGAGCCGTACACGTTCCCCATCGCCGACTTCCTGACGGTGTGCAACGCACGTGTCCCCGATCTGACCGTGATCGGCGGCATGGCCTCGGCCGGCGCGCGGCCCGGAGCGAATCGGCTGTTCGTCGACGAGCGAGTCCTCGATCACGGCGCGGTCGCGCTGCTGTGCTCCGACGACATTCCGGTGCGCGCCGTCGTATCGCAGGGTTGCCGGCCGATCGGTACTCCGCTGACCGTCACGAGCGCCGAGCGCAACCTCGTCTACGAGCTGGCCGGCCAGCCCGCGATGACGCGCCTACAAGAAGTCGTTCAGGCGGCGTCGGAACCGGAACGCGAGCTGATGCGCAACGGTTTGCATCTCGGCGTCGTGGTCGACGAGCACCGGCTCGACTTTTCGCGCGGCGCCTTCCTCGTCCGCAACGGGATCGGCGCCGATCGGCGCCACGGTGCCATCGCCATCGGCGATCCCGTCGACGTCGGCACCACGGTGCAGTTCCAAGTCCGCGACGCGGCCTCCGCCGACGAGGACCTGCGGGTGCTGCTCGGCGGCGTGCACGGCGACGCGGCGCTGATGTTCACGTGTAACGGGCGAGGTCGGCACATGTTCGCCGAGCCGCATCACGATGCCGGTGTCGCCGAGGAGTTCCTCGGCAACGTGCCCCTCGCCGGAGCATTCTGCGCGGGAGAGATCGGACCGATCGGGGGCCGGAGCTTCCTGCACAGCTTCACCGCGAGCGTCGCCGTCTTCGAACGCTGACGCGGAGTTGCGTTTGCGGATCTGCCAATCGGGAAATGTCGGTCGCGGATTCGACCGAAAACGATGCGCACAATGAATCCGGCGGGGTGAGTGGGTACACCTAGGCTGCGCGCAGCGGCAGGAAGGGGCCCACGTGGCTGACGATATCGAGCAACGCGGCATCAACGTGATCCGCGGTTTGGCGATGGACGCGGTGCAGAAGGCGAACTCGGGCC
>JAUZEI010000021.1 GCA_030839105.1 Actinomycetota bacterium | reverse complement strand
CGTGGTTCCAAGGTGCGGTTCCTGCGCGAGGGCACGATCATCTGGAAGGGCGCGATTGCAACGCTGCGGCGCTTCAAGGACGACGTGCGCGAGGTCCGCGACGGTTTCGAGTGCGGTATCGGGCTCGAGAACTACCAGGACCTCAAGCCGGGCGACGTGATCGAGACCTTCGAGGAACGCGAGATCGCCCGGGTCTGAGCCGACTGATCCCCGGAGCCCGGCGAGCGGAGATTCGGAGGCCCGGTCCCTGGAACTGTCGCGGCGGAGTTCGAGGGCCGGAGGTCGTAGCCGCATGAGCACGACGTGAGCATCCTCGCCGTCGGGCTCCTGGCGGTCGGCCTCGTCGGTGCGCTCGCGCGGCCTCGGAATATCCCGGCGTGGCTGCTGCCCGTCGGCGCGGCGCTGGTGGCGATCGCGGTGGGTGTCGTAGACCGCTCGGACCTGCACGACGCGCTGCGCCCGCTCGCGTCGCCGCTCGCCTTCGTGCTCGTCGCCGTCCCGCTCGCGGCGTCACTCGACGACGTAGGCGTGTTCGACGAGCTCGCGTCGTTCGCGGCGCGGAGCCGTCACGTCGTCGGCGCGCTGTGGATCCTTGCCGGTCTCGTGGTCGCGCTGTTGAACCTCGACGCGGCCGTGGTTTTGCTCACGCCGATCTACGTGCGCACCGCGTTGCTCGTCGACGTCGACCCGGTCGCCCTGGCGTTCCAACCCGTGCTGCTGGCGTCGCTCGCCAGCGGTGTGCTCGTCGTCTCCAACCTGACGAATCTCCTCGCGGCGTCGCACCTGTCGCTCCAGAACTCCGACTTCCTCCGCCATCTCGCGCTGCCGTCGCTCGTCGCTTCGGTCGTCGGATGGTTCGCCTACCGGCGCGTGTTCCGGATCCACGCGCACGCGGCGACCGTGGATCGCGCACCCGACCGGCGCGCACTCGTGGTCGGCATCGGAGCGATCGCGTTGTTCCTCGCGTTGCTGCTCGGTGGCGAGCAGTTCGGGTTGCCGGCGTGGGCGGCCGCGCTCGCGACCGAGGTGGTCCTCATCGGCTTCACCCGGCGCCCGCCGTGGCGCCACATCCCCGTCGGGACGGCTGTTCTCGCGGCCGCACTCGCCGTCCTCGCCGCGGGCGTCGCGGCCGAGGTGCCGCGGGCGTTCACGAGCCTGGGCGACGGCGGGTTCCGGGGCTTCGCGGCCGGGGTCGTCTCCGCCGACCTCCTCAACAACCTCCCGGCGGTGCTCGTCGGGCTCGGGCACGTCGCCGCGCCCGCCCGGGTGTGGCCGTTGCTGCTCGGCGTCAACCTCGGGCCCACGCTGCTGCTGACCGGATCGCTCGCCGGATTGCTCTGGCAGGCGAGCGCCCGGCGGGCCGGGATCGAGGTCGACGCCCGGCGCTACAGCCGGGTGGGGGCCGCCGTCGGGCTGCCCGCGATGGTCGCGGCGGCCCTGGTCCTACGCCTCCTCGGCTGACTCCCGGCACTCGTTGTATGACGACTCCGTATCCGGATCGATTCACCACGGCGGGTGGCGCGACAATGGACGGATGTACGCGGCCGCGGTGCGTTTCGATCTGCACATCCCGCAGAGCCGGTCGCTCAAGGTGAAGCGCGCCGCCATCCGGCCCATCGTCGACGGGCTGCGCCACCGGTTCCGGGTGTCCGTCGCGGAGGTCGACCATCACGACCAGTGGCAGCGGTCCGCGATCGCGGTCGCCGTCGTTGCCGGGAGCGAGTCGCAGGTGCGTGACGTGCTCGACTCCATCGAGCGGTTCGTCGTCACGGCCGCCGATATCGAGTTGCTCGACGTGGAGACCGCATGGCTCGAGAGCGAACGGGCCTAGCGCCATGGCATCGCCCAAGCGCTACCCGCGCACCGCGCGGGTCAACGAGGTGATGCTCGAAGTGCTCGCCGACGAGCTCGAGCGGATGAGCGATCCGCGGCTGGAGCTGGTGACGCTCACGGGCGTCGACGTCAGTCGCGATCTCGCGCACGCGAAGGTGTATTTCTCGACCCTCACCGCGGCGGCGGCCGGCGCGCGCGCGACGGTCCCCGAGGAGGCGGCGACCGCGTTGACCGCGGCCGGCTCGCATCTCCGCGGCGTCGTCGGGCGCCAGATGCGCATCCGCCAGGTGCCGAAGCTCACGTTTCATGTCGACCCGGGAATCGTCTCCGGGCAACGCATCGAAGATCTCCTGCGCGAGATCCACCAACGCGACGCGTCGACCGACGAGCATGGTGGTCGGGCTGTCGGCGACGCGCCGGCGGGCACGGGCGCCGAGGAGGACTCGTGAGCGACGATCTTCCGGTCGAGGAGGCACTGACCCGAGCTGCCCGCGCGATCCTCTCCGCGCCCGAGGTGAGCCTGGCGTGCCATGTCAGCCCGGATGGCGACGCGTTGGGCTCGATGCTCGCGCTCCACCACGTCCTGCGGGCCGCCGGCATTCGTAGCGTCGCCTCGTTCTCGGAGCCGTTCCTCGTCGCACCGCACTACCGCGAGCTGCCCGGCCTCGAGCTCCTCACGTCGCCCGACGCCTTCCCGCTCGAGCCGCGCGTCATGGTCACCTTCGACTGCGGTTCTCTCGCTCGGCTCGGCGATCTCGAGGCGCCGGCCAAGGCTGCGGGCGAGTTGGTGGTCATCGACCATCACGTCTCGAACCAGCGCTACGGCACGATCAACGTGATCGATCCCGCGGCGGCCGCCAGCGGCGTGCTCGTTCGCAAGCTGATCGACCGGCTGGGGTTTCCCGTGAACCGCGACGCGGCGGTCTGCCTGTACGCGGCGCTCGTCTGCGACACCGGTCGCTTCCAGTACGAGTCCACGACTCCTGCGGTCTTCGAGCTCGCACGCGAGCTCTCGTGCTTCGACGTCCCGATCCCGGAGCTCTCGCGCACGCTCTTCGAGGAGCACCGGTTCGCGTATCTCCAATTGCTCGCGGAGGCGTTGCAGAACGCGGTGCTCGTCCCCGAGAAGCAGTTCGTGTGGACGAAGGTGAGCCAGGTCGACCTCGAGTGCCACGACGTGACCTTCGACGAGGTCGAGGGCCTCATCGACGTCCTGCGCCGCACGCGCGAAGCGCAGGTCGCGTGCGTGTTGAAGCAGGCACCCGACGCGACATGGCGCGTCAGCCTGCGATCGTTGGGCAGTGTCGACGTTCGGCACATCGCCGAGCATCAGGGCGGTGGCGGGCACCGGTTCGCGGCCGGCTTCACGAGCGACGAGTCGGCCGAGGCGATCGTCGCGCAGATCCTCAGCGCCCTGTGACCCGGCGCTCGTGACCTGACAGGGTTTCACGATGCGGGATGGATTGGTCGTCGTCGACAAGGCTGCGGGTTGGACGAGCCACGATGTCGTCGCGAAGCTCCGCGGCGTCTACGGCCAGAAACGGGTCGGCCACGCGGGCACGCTCGACCCCGATGCCACCGGCGTGTTGCTCGTCGGACTCGGACGCGTGACGCGCCTGCTGCGCTACCTGCAGGAAGCCGGGAAGGAATACCGCGGTCGCGTGGTGTTCGGTGTCGCGACCGACACACTCGACGGCGCGGGCGCGGTTCTGGAACGGACCGAGATGTCGTTCACGCGCTCGGAGCTCGACGTCGCCGCGCGCTCGTTCGTCGGCGACATCGAGCAGGTGCCTCCGATGGTGTCCGCGTTGAAGGTCGGGGGTAGACGGTTGTACGAGTTGGCGCGCGCCGGCGAAGAAGTCGAGCGGGTGGCGCGTCCCGTGCACATCTCGGAGCTCGTCGTGGAAGACCTCGATCCGGGCGCGTACCCCGAGGCGACGATTCGGGTCGCCTGCTCGACCGGCACCTACATCCGCACGCTCGCCGCCGACCTCGGTTCCGCGCTCGGCGGCGGCGCGCACCTCGGAACGCTCCGGCGCCTGCGGGTCGGCAGCTTCACCCTCGACGAGGCGCGCCCGATCGAGGCGATCGAAGCCGATCCCGAAGCCGCGCTCCTCGCGCCCACGGTTGCCATGCGGGATCTGGAACGGGTCGTGGTCGATTTGGAACGCGCGCGCGCGGTCGCGCACGGCGCCACGTTCGCCGCGCCCGCGCTGGTGGGCGTAAGTGAATGCCTCGGACCGTTCGCCGTGGTCGACGAAACCGACGCGCTGCTCGCGGTGTACGAGCGGCGCGGTGGGGGAGTCAAGCCCGCCGTCGTCGTCGCAACGGAAGCTGCGATCTCGTGATTCGGCCCATGAGGTCCGGATCATGAAGATCTACCGCGACCCGACGGAGATCCCGAGGAACGGTCCGGGTCGCGCCGTGACCATCGGCGCGTTCGACGGTGTTCACCTGGGCCATCAGGCGGTGCTGCGCCTGGTGCGTGAGCTCGCGCTCGCCCGTGGCCTCTCGGCAACCGTGCTCACGTTCGACCGGCATCCCGCCGAGGTCGTTCGACCGGGTTCCGCACCGAAGCTGCTCACGACCCTCGAGCAGAAGCTCGAGCTGCTGGAGGCAACTGGTGCCGTCGATGAGTGCCTCGTCCTCCCGTTCGATGCAGCACGCAGCAAAGAGCCCGCGGAACAGTTCGTCGAGGAGCTCCTGTCGAGCGCGCTGCACGCGCGCCTCGTCGTCGTCGGCGCGGACTTCCATTTCGGTTACCGCCGTCACGGTGACGTGCCGTTGCTGCAGCTGATGGGCGCCGAGCTCGGGTTCGAGACCATCGGTCTCGGTCTGGTCGCGGCGGCCGACCGCGACGCGGGCGTGCCCTACTCCTCCACGCGCATCCGTCAGCTCATCGCGGCGGGCGACGTCGAAGGCGCCGCCGTGATGCTGGGTCGGCCGCACGAAGTGCGCGGCACGGTGGAGCGGGGCGACGCGCGCGGTCGCGAGCTCGGGTTCCCGACCGCGAACGTCGGGGTGCCGGAGAACGTCTGCCTCCCCGCGGACGGTGTGTATGCAGGCACGTTCACCGGAGCCGACGGCGTGGAGCGGCTCGCGGCCATCTCGGCCGGCCGCCGCCCGACGTTCTACGCCGAGGCCGGCATGTTCCTCCTCGAAGCGTACGTCCTCGATTTCGACGGCGACCTCTACGGCCAAACGGCCCGCGTCCGATTCACGCGCCGGATCCGCGGCCAGGAGCGCTTCGAGCACGTCGACGACCTGATCGCCCAGATGCACCGCGACGTCGAAGAGGTCCGCCGGCAGGGCTGAGGCGGACGCGACGATGCCGGAGGATCGACCGCACCAAGACCGGCGGCGACTGCTCGAGGCGCGGCGCATGGAAGCGCGCATGGAAGCGCGCAAGGAGGCGCGCCTCGCCCGCGAACTAGCGGACGCCCGCCGCGCCCTGATCCGTAGTCTCCTCGACGAGGGCGTCTCCCAGTCGGCGATCGCGCGGCGCCTCGGGGTCAGCCGTCAGGCCGTCCAGAGGCTGCTCCTCGGCTGAGCCCTCCGAACTCCGCCCGCGGGAAGCCTTTTCCGACGGAGCGGGGCGGTATGGGCACGTCTGGTAGCGTCGTCAGCTGAATCCGTATCGAATGACTGCCGGATCGAAGGTTCGAACGCACGCATGCCCGACAAGGCCGCAACGATCAGCGACAACAAGCTCCACGAGACCGACACCGGTTCTGCGGAGGTGCAGATCGCACTCCTCACCGAGCGCATCCGCCATCTCACCGAGCACATGAAGGTCCACAAGAAGGACTTTCACACGCAACGTGGACTGTTGATGCTCGTCGGCCGCCGTCGGCGGATGCTCGATTACCTCCGACGCAACAACGTCGAGCGGTATCGAGCGCTCATCGCCAAGCTCGGCATCCGTCGATAGGGATTCGCACGAGGAGCGGTCAACCGCTCCTCGTTTGACATTCGAAGCCAAGCCGAGAGGGCATGTCGGTTGTCAGTCGCGAGCGCCCGAGTCGTATCGACTCCGGCGCTCACAACTGGGAACCGGTGCCTCTCGCCAAAACAGAGAGGAACCGTCGCGTGAGTGACGCAATTTCGGTTTCCGGTCCTATCAATGCCGCGGGTCTCGAGATGACGCTCGAAACCGGCAAGCTCGCATCGCTTGCAGCCGGCGCAGTCGTCGTCAAGGTCGGCGGCACGACACTGCTGTCGACGGTCGCCACGTCGAAGCCCCGCGAGGGCATCGACTTCTTCCCGCTCACAGTCGACGTCGAGGAGCGGGCATACGCCGCGGGCAAGATCCCCGGTTCGTTCTTCCGGCGCGAGGGTCGCCCCGGCGAGCTCGCGATCCTGACCTGCCGCCTGACCGACCGGCCGCTGCGCCCTTCGTTCCCGGCCGACTTCCGCAACGAGGTCCAGGTCATCGCGACCATCCTCGGTGTCGACCTCGAGAACCCGCACGACGTCTTGTCGATCAACGGCGCGTCGGCCGCGCTCACCGTCTCGGGCATTCCCTTCGACGGTCCGATCGGCGCGGTGCGCCTGGCGCATCACAACGGTGCGTGGATCGCGCACCCCACCTTCCAAGAGGGTGACGACTCGACGTTCGAGATCGTGGTGGCCGGTCGCCAGCTCGACGACGGCGACGTCGCGATCATGATGGTCGAGG
>JAUZEI010000005.1 GCA_030839105.1 Actinomycetota bacterium | reverse complement strand
ATGCCGACCGTTTCCCAAAAGCCCTGGGTCCCGCCGACGTCGAGCACGAGATACGGCTTGGGCACGCGGTCGAGCAGTTGGCGCGTGTGCTCGAACCGCTTCCGGCGCAGGTTGGCGGCAAGCGATCCCGACGAGCCGCCCGCCATCCGTCGCAGTGTCGCCGTCATGGTGCCGGGCATCGGGAAAGCCTACGGCAACGGCGGGTGGGCTCCTGCCGCGCAGGAGCCCACCGTCGTATCAAGAACCGCGCCGAAGAGTGCGTCAGGCACACTGATCCGACGCGAGCACCGTCGCGCCATCGTCGTACTTGTTGTTGCACCAGCGGCCCGCCGAGTTGCTCCAGTTGAAGACCGCGTTGGCGTCGCCGCACTTCCCCTTCGCACCACGCTCGAACACGTTGTTCGTGTAGTTCAAGCCGCCGCCGTTCGGGTAGGGCTTGCCCGGCTCGTAGCCGGAGTGAAGGCAGAAGTACGCGTCGTTCGTGGCTTTGAACAGGTTGTCGGTGATCGTCATGTTCGTCACCGCCGAGAAGTCGCCGAACAGGCCGACGTCCGCTGCACATCCGGACCCGTTCGGCACGGCGCCGGTCGGTGCGCACAGGAACGCATTGTGGTCGAGCACGATCGGAGCGCCGTAGTTGCCGTTCGTGATGAACGCATCCATGTGCGCGGTGCCGAACTCCTTGTCGGCGAGCAGGAACGAGTCGTGGATCTCGCAGTATCCGTCGCATTGCGCACCGCTGCGGGCGCCGTGCACATAGCTGCGCCACATGTAGTAGTTCGCGTCCGACACGGCGGCGACATCGGCCGGGACCGGCACCGCGATCTCGGAGTCGGTGATGACCAGCGGCCCGCAGCCCTGCACACCACCGCAGGAATAGCCGGCGTACTTGTCGTCGATCATGCCCCGGACCAGAGAGTTCTTGATCGTCACGCACGGCGTCGCGGCGGAGTGGGTCCCGTTGCCGGCCAGGATCGTCAGGTCACCGTTGACGACCTTGCTGTCGATCACGACTCCGCAGGAACGGATCGTCGTCGGCCCGGTGTAGGTGGAGAGGTTCGTGCCGTTCGGCACACCGGTGTTCGCAACCGACGGGAACGCACCGTTGGTTGTGGGCGGCGGCGTCACGACCGGCGGTCGGGTGGTCGTCGTCGGGTGCGGCGGGATCACGACCGGCGGATCGGTCGTGGTCGTCGGCGCCCCGGTCGTCGTGGTCTTCGGAAGGGTCGTGGTGGTCGCTTTCTCGGTGGTCGTCGTCGGCTTGCCGGTCATCGGCGGCTTGTTCCCGATGTCAGTCGGCGGCGTGACGGCGGCCGAGGTCGTGAACATCACGTCGACGAAGTAGTTCGAGTCGGTCCAGGTGTAGGTCGGGTAGGTCGGAGCTTTGGAGTAGGCGTACACGCCGTTACCGCGAGCACGGCGCGAAGACGCCATCCGGAGGTACCCCGTGTCGTAGCCCTTGTTGAAGTACCAGCGCGTGTACGAGTAGTGCCCGACCGGAGCGTGGTACGAGACGACGTAGACCTTGTGTGCCTTCACGGCGACGCGGTGCTGGAAGCTTGCGGTCTGCCAACCGGACGCGCTCTCGCCGGTGAACGTCACTCGCGCGAGCTTCTCGCCCTTCGCGCTCCACAGCGTTCCCGTGTGCGGGCCGGCGTTGCCCGCACCCTTGTAGAAGCGCACGCCGAGGATGTAGCCGTCGACGTCGGGCTTGAACTTCAACCCGAGCTCCACGGAGCCGTAGTCGCGCGCCGATGCGGTAGCCGGCTTCTGGTTCCCCAGGCCGGTGACGATGGTCGTGGCCGCGTTCGAGTCGTGCGTCCCGATCTGCAGGAGCGAACCGGTGAAGACGAGCGCGGGAAGCAACAACGCGATGGTCGCGATGATCGTCAGTGTGCGCGCCCGGCCCTTCCGAGGAAGGTGCGGACGCGTCGAGCGCAGGCCCGAGCCTCCCGGCTTTGAGATCTTGATGAAGTATGCGTCGCTCGAAGACTTGCGGCCCTGGTGGAAGGGCCCCCCTGTCGCAGTCATGGCTCAGGCATCCTTTGTGAGTCAGCCGCCCGGGTTCTACATCGACGAGCCTGCCGAATCTCTTGAGACGCCGGTCACAGCGCGCCGCGCGCTGCGCGGTGATTGCAGAGGGCAATGCAGCGTTCGCGCGAAATGCGCGTTGTCGCGCAGTGCGCTCGACCCCCCGGATAACACGGCAAACGAGTCGAAGTGGGGGATTTGGACGGTGTCGACGTCCGGAGCGCGAACCCGGCGCGTGACATCAGGCGGCTGGCGATGTCGTCCCGGAGTGCGCGAATCGCCAGAAGAAATAGTGCGTATATTCGTGCATTCCGTGCGACACCGAGTTCAGGCCGGACGTAGACCTTCGGTCAGACTTCCGTTCACATACGCACGACCACACGCGCAACGCAGGTCGACACCGAGTCGCTCACCGCACTCACATACCCAACCGATCGCGCGTGCCGGATTACCGACCATCAACGCGTGCGCGGGCACATCGACAGTCACCGTTGCGCCCGCCGCGACGAACGCGTGCGCGCCGATCGTCGTGCCGCAGACGACGACGACACCGGCGCCGAACGTCACACCGGTACGCACCAGCGTCGCGTCGAGCTCCGCATGCGACTTCTTGTTCG
>JAUZEI010000633.1 GCA_030839105.1 Actinomycetota bacterium | reverse complement strand
GTCCGCCGCATCGAGCTCGGGATCCGGGCGTCACTCTCCTGGTTCGCCGAGCACCGCGAGTACTTCGCGATCATCCAGTTCGCGGCGACGGACGAGACGTTCGCGCCTGTCCTGGCCCGGAACCGCGAGATCGCGATCGCCGACACGATCCGCCACCTGAAGGATGGGATCGTCGACGGCCGCATCGCCGATCGCGACCCGGCCCTACTCGCGCACGCCATTCACGGCGTTGTCGCCGAGCTGACCCGCCATTCGCTCGTCGAGGGCAACCTGCCACTGGACGAGGTCGCGGATCTCTGCGTCGCGTTCTGTCTCGAGGGCCTCGCCGGCTGAGCGGTCGTCGGCTGGTCGCCCGAGTGATCGCGAGTCAGCCGAGCTTGGTCAGGCCCTTGCGGATCTGGCGCATGGCCTGCTGGATGCGCTTCTCGTTTTCGACAAGTGCGAAACGGACGTAACCCTCGCCGCCCGGTCCGAAACCGTTGCCGGGTGAGAGCGCGACCTTCGCCTCCTGCACGCACATGGTCGTGAACTCGATGCTCGACATCTCCGCGTACGGCTCGGGGATCCGCGCCCAGACGAACATCGTCCCCTTGGGACGCTCGATGTGCCAGCCCAGCCGGTCGAGACCGTCGATCAACGCGTCGCGGCGGCCCTTGTAGATCGCGTTCACTTCCTTGGGGAAGTCGGGAGCCTCGTTCATCGCAACGGTCGCCGCGATCTGGATGGGCTGGAACGAGCCATAGTCGAGGTACGACTTCAGCTTGGCGAGAGCGGCGACGATCTCGGCATTGCCGACGAGGAATCCCATCCGCCAACCCGCCATCGAGAAGGACTTGGTCAGCGTGTACAGCTCGACCGCGACCTCCTTGGCTCCGGGAACCTGCAAGATCGAGGGCGGTTCGTAGCCGTCGAAGCCGAGGTCCGCGTACGCGAAGTCGTGCACGACGACGATGCCGCGCTCGCGCGCGAAGTCGACCAGACGCGTCATGAAATCGAGGTCCACGCACGCGGTCGTTGGGTTGTGCGGGAACGACGTGACGATCACACGCGGCCGGGGCCACGCTTGTTCGTACGCGCTGTGCATGTTCTCGAAGAAGTTCTGGTCCGGACCCATACGCACGTAGTGCACGCCGGCGCCCGCGAGGATCGGACCCCAGATGTGGATCGGGTACGACGGCGACGGCACGAGCGCGGTGTCGCCCGGACCGACGAGCGCGAGCATGAGGTGTGAGAACCCTTCCTTTGCACCGATCGTCGAGCAGACTTCGGACTCGAAGTCGAGCGTTACGCCGAACTTGCGCTCGTACAGCGAGGCCACCGCTTCGCGCAGCTTCGGGATGCCCTTGCTCGTGGAGTAGCGATGGTTCCGCGGATTGCGAACCGCTTCGATCAGCTTCTCGACCGCGACGTCGGGTGAGGGCAGGTCGGGGTTCCCGAACGCGAGGTCGACGACGTCTTCGCCTGCTCGCCGGAGCTGCATCTTCAGCGCATCGATCTGCGCAAACGCGTACGGCGGTAAAGCGTTGATGCGTCGAAACTCCATGAATATCAACGGTACCAGCCGGGTCCGGCCCGGTTGATGGTTTGATCGACGCGTCCTGTCGGACGCGTCGGTGGGTTCGTTGATGGGTTCGGGCGCGGAGTCGGCCGCTAGCTTTCCGGCTGTGCCCCGACCGTTTCCCGCCCCTCCCAAGGCCGTCCTCCTCGACGTCGGCGGCGTGTTTCTGGTTCCCACGCACGACCGCATCTTGGGAGCGTTCGCGCGTGCCGGCTTCACACCGCCGGTCGAGATACTCGACCGCGCGCACTACGCAGGCGCGCTGACGTTCCCGTTCACCGCCGACGAGACGATCGACTGGGCGACCCGCTGGCGCGCTTACCTCGACGGTTACATGACCGAGTGCGGCACACCCGAGGAGATGCGCGACGACGTCCACCTGCACCTCGACAGCGAGTTCGCGGACGCGGCCTTGTGGTTGCGAGAGTTCCCCGGATCGCGTGACGGATTACACGAGCTCGCCGAAACGGGCGTACGACTCGGCATCATCTCGAACGCCGATGGCCTGATCGGCGGCCGCCTCGCGGAGGCGGAGATCCTGCAAGTAGGTCCCGGACTCGGAGTTTCCGTCGAGTGCGTGATCGACTCCGGCGCGGTCGGCGTGATGAAGCCCAACCCTCGCATTTTCCATCTCGCGCTCGACGCGATGGGGATCACCGCCGCCGACGCGTGGTACGTCGGCGACATGCCCGGCATCGACGTCATCGGCGCGCGCGCCGCGGGGTTGCATCCCGTGCTCATGGATCCCTACGAACTGCACCTCGACGCCGACTACGACCGGATCGGCTCCCTGTCGGAGCTGGCGAAGATCGTCGGTGCGAAGTAGCTCGCAAATGCGGAGCTAGCCGCCTGCGTTCGTCCCGGGGTCAGAGCTCACCTGCAGCGCGATCGCGGCGAACGTCCGCGCGAGATCGTCGGGCCGGCTCAAGAACGGCGAGTGGCTCGTGTGCATCTCGAGGACGTTGTCGGTGCGCGCCGAACACGAGCGTTGCAGCGCAACCGGGAGCGCACGGTCGTCGGTGCATACGATGTACGTCGACGGCTTCTCCCGCCACGCGACGTTCCGGGTGACGCCGAGCATCGCAGCCATCGACATCGGACGCAGTCGTGCGCACGCGGAATGCGCGACATCGGGCGTGCAGTCGTGGAAGAAGAGCTCGACGGCACGACCGGGATCCACGCTGACGCCGTCTCCATCGAACGTCATCGCGTCACCCAGCTCGATCGTCTCGCCGCCGGTCAGACCGTTCTGCGCGACGCTCTCGCCGGCGTCGAGAGCGAATGCGGTGAGATACACGAGATGGTCCACCTTGGGGTGCGCGCCGGCGTCCGTGATCACGGCTCCGCCGTAGGAGTGTCCGACCAGCACAACCCTCCCGTCCACGGCATCGAGCGCCTGGCGCAAGTTGTCGGAGTCGGCTGCGAGATCTGATCCCGGCGCTGTCACCGACGGGTTGTCGACGGCCGCGGTGGCGAATCCCTCGTCGTGCAGCGAATTCCGTACGGCGCTCCAGCACCAGCTGCCGTGCCAAGCGCCGTGCACGAGCATGATCGTCGGCCGGTCGCCCATGGCGGCATCATGGCCGATCGAAACGGGCTAGGCCAGGAGTGCACGGACCTCCCGCGCGATCTCGAGGTCTTCGCGCGCGGTTACCACGAAGGTCCGCATCCTCGATCCCGCGGCACTGATCTCTCCGTCTCCGGTGGTCGATTCGTTCGCGGCGCGGTCGAGCGGGAAGCGAGTGGCGGCGCGCACCAACGGCGCGTGCTCCCCCACCCCACCGGTGAACACGCAGACATCGACGGTTTCGAGCGCGGCGCTCATCGCGCCGATCTCTCGCCGCAGGCGGTGCGCGTAGACGTCGAACGCGAGGGCGGCCGCGGCATCGCCCCCGGTCTTCCTCTCGATCACCTCGCGCATGTCGGCCGTGCCCGCGAGACCGACGAGTCCACTCTGTTGCTCGAGCTTCTCCCCGACCTCCGACGCGCGAAGTCCCGCCTCTTGCAACAGCCAGAGCACGAGGCCCGGGTCGATCGATCCGGCGCGGGTCGCCATCACGAGTCCTTCGAGGGGCGTGAAACCCATCGTCGTGTCAACCGAGCAACCGCGCTCGATCGCGCACAGCGACGCCCCCGCACCGAGATGACACGTGACGATATGCAGTTCGGTCAGTTCCCGACCCGCGAGCTCGGCCGCCCGGCGGGCGGCGTACGCGTGCGAGAGTCCGTGGAAACCGAAGCGCCGAAGGGGCCAGCGCGCGCGCCACGTCGCGGGAAGGGCGTACGTGTTCGCCGCGGGCGGGATCGTCGCGTGGAACGCGGTGTCGAAGCACGCGACATGCGTCGCGCCGGGCAACGCGCCTCGCGCGGCCTCGATCGCGGCGATCGCACGGGGTTGATGCAGCGGCGCCAGCGACGTGAGATCTCGGAGCCCGTCGATAACGGCATCGTCGATGGCCACGGGTTCGGTGAACGCGGTACCGCCGTGCACGACCCGGTGCCCGACCGTATCGATCGCACCGGCTCGCGTCACGAAGTCGCCGATGGGCGCATCGTCGCCGCGCCAATCGGAGATGTCGTCGTGCGCGATTACCTTCTCCGACGCATCGAGGAGCGACAGCTTGAGTGAGCTGGAACCGGCGTTGACAACCAGCAGCGTCACGAACTGCCGGTCCACTTCCAGTCGCGCACTTCGGGAAGGTCCTCGCCCACCGCGCGCGTATACAGCTGATGCCGCGTGCGCTCGTCGACCATGTGCTGGCGGACGTGCGCGGCACGCGGCGCGAGACCCGGCACCCGGTCGATGACGTCCATCACGAGGTGGAAACGATCCATGTCGTTGCGCACGAGCATGTCGAAGGGCGTCGTGACGGTTCCCTCTTCCTTGTAGCCACGCACGTGGAGGTGCTCGGCGCCGGCGCGTCGGTACGCAAGCCGGTGAATCAGCCACGGATAGCCGTGATACGCGAAGATCACCGGCTTGTCGACCGTGAACAACGTGTCGTAGTCGTGGTCGGAAAGCCCGTGTGGGTGTTCGGTGTCGGGCTGCAGCCGCATCAGGTCGACGACGTTCACGACGCGGACCTTGAGGT
>JAUZEI010000620.1 GCA_030839105.1 Actinomycetota bacterium | reverse complement strand
TGTTGAGATAGCGCGCCGGCGACTTCGCGCCCCACGTCGTGTCGTAGTTCGAGTTCTCGAGGTTGATCACGAACACGTGTCCGATGGCGCGCGGCCCGCTCGCGACGGTCGACGTCGTCGGTGCGTTCGTCGGTGCCGGACTCGTCGTGGTCGAGGAGCTCCTTGCGGCCGGCTTCGACGACGACGAGCACGCCGCGATCGCGAGCGCACAACAGAGGAGCAAGGCGAGTCGTCGCATCGAGGGAGCCTGACGCCCGGAGCCGAACCACCGCAAGCGCTACGCCCCGCAAGTTCGCCGGCGCGGTGGTCACCGGGAGTGGTTCGTGGGTAGCGTCGACCGCGATCGCCCGCCTGCAATCCGGAGGTTCCGCCATGGAGTACCGACGTCTCGGCCGCACCGCGCTGCGCGTGAGCCCCATCTGCCTCGGCACCATGAACTTCGGGCCGCTCACGAGCGAGCCGGACTCCTTCGAGATCATGGATCGCGCGCTCGAGCACGGGATCAACTTCTTCGACACCGCGAACCGATACGGCGGACCGAAGGGCCCGGGCACGACCGAGGAGATCGTCGGGCGGTGGTTCGCGCAGGGTGGCGGCCGGCGCGAGAAGGTCGTGCTGGCGACCAAGGTGTTCGGTCCGATGACCGAATGGCCGAACGACGGCGGACTCTCGTCGCGTCACATCCGCGCCGCGTGTGACGAGAGCCTGCGCCGCCTGCAGACCGATCACATCGACCTGTACCAGATGCACCACATCGACCGCGCCGCGCCGTGGGACGAGGTGTGGGAGGCGATGGAGACGCTCGTGCAGCAGGGCAAGGTCGTGTACGTCGGGAGCAGCAACTTTGCAGGCTGGCACATCGCCCAGGCGAACGAAGCCGCGAAGGCGCGCCACTTCCTCGGGCTCGTCAGCGAGCAGAGCCTCTACAACCTCGCGTCGCGCACCGTCGAGCTCGAAGTCCTGCCCGCATGCCGCGCGTACGGACTCGGCGTGATCCCGTGGAGCCCACTCGCGGGCGGAATGCTCGGCGGTCAGGGAACGAACGGCGACACCGCCCGGCGCAAGAGCGTGCAGCCGCGTTACGAAGGCATGCGCCCGCAGCTCGAGCGTTGGGAGAAGCTGTGCGCCGATCTCGGCGAGGAGCCGGCCGCGGTGGCGTTGGCGTGGCTGTTGCACCAAAAGGGTGTGACGTGCCCGATCATCGGCCCGCGCACACGGGAGCAACTCGAGGGCGCATCGCTGCACGCAATCGATCTGACGCTCGACGCCGCAACCCTCGCGCAGCTCGACGAGATGTTCCCGGGCCCGGGTCGCGCCCCCGAGGCGTATGCCTGGTAGTGCACCCTGGTAGTGCACCGCCTGGTAGCAACACCAGAACCGGGCTTCGAACAAACGGAGAGATCGATGGACGTCTACGAAGCGCTGTACACGACGCGCGCCATGCGGCGCTGCACGACCGAACCGATTCCGATCGACGTACAGAAGCGCATCCTCGACGCGGCGGTGCGCGCGCCGAGTGGAGGTAACACGCAGAACTGGCGATTCATGCTGGTCGACGACGCCGACGTGATGGGAAAGCTCGGACCGATCTACCGCGACTGCATGACCCAACTGTGGGCGACGATCTACAAGGACCGCCTCGACGCGGCCGGCGCCGATCCCGACGATCCCGAGAACGCGTCGTTCCTACGCATCCAACGCTCCGCGCAACACCTCGCCGATCATTTCGAGGAGTACCCGCTGCTCCTCCTCAGCTTCGTGCAGTTCGACCCGACCGGGGGCTCGATCTTCCCCGCGACCTGGTCGGCGATGCTCGCCGCGCGCGCGGAAGGCGTCGGCTCCTCACTCACGAGCATTTTCGTGTTCCAACTCGACGCGGTGCTCGAAATCCTCGGCGTGCCGAAGGCCGACGGATGGCTGTTCTCGTCGTGTGTGACGTTCGGTTACCCGACCGGAAAATGGGGCGTCGCTCCTCGCCGGCGCGTCGACGAGGTCTCGTTCCGCAACAGTTGGGGAACGCCACTCGGTTTCGAGATTCCCGAACCGCTCTGGCCCTGAGCGTCCGGGGTAAGACCCGAGCTCCTCGAGGGGAGGATCGAGGCGGTCCGTTCTGGTCCTACCCTTGCGGTCCGCGAGTCGACGAGCGAGAGCGAGCCGCCGCGACGTGAGGCGCGGATTGCCGGAGATCGCCAGCAACCTCACAGCCGACTCTCATCACCGCCGAACAGAATCGCTTTCAGTCGCGCCGCCCCCGGGCGCGAGAACAGATGAACTCGAGGCAGCCACCGATGAGTGAATCGGACTACAACGACAGCACCCAGTCCGGCCGGCACAACGATGCCGAGGACACGGCGCCGACGCCCGCCGAGCCGACCGAGCCGGTCGAGACGGCGGCGCCAACCGAGCCGGTAGCCGCAGTCGAGGAGCCCGCTCCGTGGCCGCAGTACACCTGGCCGCCCGCTTCACAAACCTCCACCCCGGAGAACCCGACGGCACAAGGCCCCGCGGTCCAGGCCGCCGGAGATCCGACCACCGGTGATCGCACGGGGTCCCAAGACACCGCCCAGGTGCCTCCGGTCGACCAGGGCTTCGCCTCGTGGCCTCCCACCCAACCCAACACCGGCGCGTACGCCGCCGGCCCGTACGCGGCGGGACCTCGTGCGGGCGACCCCGGCGCCCCGGGTCCCGCGTGGGGACCGCCGCCCGCGGGGTGGGGTGCACCGAACCAGGGCGCGTGGCCCCCCAACGCGCCGGTGGCGCCCGCGGCTGCTTCGGCGACCCCGACCGGACCCACCCGGAGGCGTCGCGGTCTCGCACTGCTCGCGGCGCTCGGCCTGGTGCTCGCGTCCGCGGGTGTCGGTGCCGGTGTCGCGGTCGCGCTGCACGACAACTCCAAGAGCCGCACCTTCGATTCCGCGAACACCGTTCCGACGAGCCCGTCCGACAACGGCGGCTTCGGAGCCCCGGGAACGACCGCTCCGAGCTTCGGCGGCAACGGGGGAACCACCACTCCGTCCGGCGCCGGCACGCTCGACATGAACGCGATCGCAGCGAAGGTCGACCCCGCGCTCGTCAACATCAACACGACGCTCGCGCAGGGGCGTGCCGCCGGCACCGGGATGTTGATCTCCTCCACCGGTGAGATCCTCACGAACAATCACGTGATCGCCGATTCCACGAGCATCAAGGTGACGGTCGGGGGAACCGGCCCGACCTACACGGCCAAGGTCATCGGCTACGACGTGACCGAGGACGTCGCGCTGCTGCAAATCACCGACAAGGTGTCGAATCTGCCGACCATCACGTTCGGAGATCCTTCGAAGGTCGCGGTCGGCGACCCGGTGGTCGCCATCGGCAACGCGCTGGGCAAAGGCGGCACACCGCAGGCCACTCAGGGCCACGTCACCGCGCTCGACCAGCAGGTGACTGCGGGCGACAACACCGGCCAGTCGGAAACACTCCAGGGGATGATCCAGATCAACGCGCCGATCCAACCCGGCGACTCGGGCGGCGCGCTCGTCGACGCCAGCTCCCGGATCATCGGTATGAACACGGCCGCCGCCGGCGGCGGGCGGTTCAACGCCCAGGCGTCCAACATCGGATTCGCGATCCCGATCGACAACGCCGTCAGCATCGTGAGCCAGATCCGCACCGGCGTCGACACCGACAAGGTCCACATCGGCGATCGGGCACTGCTCGGCGTGCAGGTCCAGGACGTCGCCGGGCAGAACGCCCCCGTGAACGCCGGCGCCTTCGTGGTCGGAGTGCAGAGCGACACCGGGGCGAGCGCGGTCGGTATGCAGGCCGGTGACGTCCTCGTTTCGCTGAACGGCAAGCCGATCGCCGACCAGAAGGCGCTGCGCACCGCGCTGTACCCCTTCCACCCCGGAGAGTCGGTCAGCGTCGGTTGGGTCGACTCCTCGGGCGCCCGGCACAACGCCGACATCAAGCTGATCGTCGGTCCGCCGCTCTGATCGCAGCCGATCACGCCGCCAGGGGCTCCGGGCGTCCGGAGCCCCCATGCTCGGCGCGGCCGATCGGGCCCGCGGAATACGCGAACCTGTTCGGATGAGCCCCTCGCGATCGACCACCGCTCGCCGCGGGCGCCTTGGTCCGGGCGAGCTGGCGGAAGCCGTCGTTCTCGCGGACGTGTCGCTGGCCCTGACCGTCTTGGGCCAGGTGGTCCCGCTCGGGAGCGCGCTGCTGATTGCCGCCGTCGTGCCCCTCGCGGTCGTTGCGGCCCGCCACCGCCTGCGCGCGGTCATCACCGGCACCATCGCCGCGTCCGCAGTCGGGTTCTTGGTCATCGGGAGCGCGGCGTTCACCTCGATGGGTGCATGCGCCGCGCTCGGCGCGCTGGTCGGCGCCGCCGATCGCCGCAACTGGACCCGGCGCCGAACCATGGTCGTCGGGCTCGCGGTGCTGTGGCCGGCGACCGCGGTGCTCGTCGACCTCATACTCCTCGCGTTCGCCAATCTGCGTCGCCTCACGCTCGATCAGGTGCGCAACGGTTGGCGCGGGTTCTTCCACGTCCTGCGCAACCTCGGGCTCGTCCGCGTCGCGCGACCGGGCGAGCACCTGCTGACGTGGATCGTGCGCGAGTGGTGGCTCAGCGTTCCGATCACGCTCTTCGTGCTGCTCTGGTTCGGGATCTGGCTCGCGATCGGGTTGTCCACACCGGCGCTGCGCCGTGTGCGCGGCGCATTCGGCGCGGCAGTAGTCGAGGACGAGCCGCCCGACACCGCCGAGGCGAGCACCGAGCCCGAGCCGGTACCGGTCGCGTTGCGCGATGTGCGCTATCGCTATCCGAACGCGCATACCGACGCGCTGGCCGGCATCACGCTCGAGGTCCAACCGGCCGAGCTCGTTGCGATCGTGGGTTCGAACGGCTCGGGGAAGTCGACGCTCGCGCGTCTGCTCGCGGGGCGGCGTGCTCCGAGCAGCGGAGACCTCATTCGGCCGGGCGCGGTCGGCCTCGGACGCGAGGGCGGTACGGCCATCGTGTCGCAGCGTCCTGAGGCGCAGGTGCTCGGCGTGCGGGTGCGCGACGACGTGGTGTGGGGCATGCCCGAGCCGGCTCGGGTCGACGTCGACGCGTTCCTCGAGCGGGTCGGATTGCGCGAGTTCGCCGACCGCGAGACGTCGACACTCTCGGGCGGTGAGCTGCAGCGACTCGCGATCGCCGCCGCGCTCGCGCGCGCACCGAAACTGTTGATCTCCGACGAATCGACGGCGATGGTCGACGCGACGGGTCGCGCGCAACTCGTCACGCTCTTCGACGACCTCGCGCACCGAGACCGACTCGCTCTCGTGCACGTGACGCACCGCGCCGCGGAAGCCGCAGTCGCCGACCGCACGATCACGCTTGCCGGCGGCCGAATCGTCGACGTCCCGGCCCGGCTGCGCTCCGAGGATCGGATCACGACGTCGGAGCATCGCGACGCGGTGCACATCGGTGGCCCGCTGATCACTCTCGAGGGTGTCGGCCACGTGTATTCGCGCAAGACGCCGTGGTCGAACCGCGCGCTCTCGGACGTCGACCTGACGATCCGCGAGGGTGAGGCGATCGTCGTCGTCGGGCACAACGGCTCGGGCAAGTCGACGCTCGCCTGGATCTTGTCGGGTCTGCTCACGCCGAGCGAAGGGAGCGCGCGGCTCGACGGAAAACCGATCTTCGACCAGGTAGGGCGGGTCGGTCTGTCGTTCCAGCATGCGCGCCTCCAATTGCTACGCCCCACCGTCCTCGACGAGGTGCGATCGGCCGGTGGAGTCGGCGATGCCGAGGCGCACGTCGCGCTGAAGGCCGTAGGCCTCGACCCGTTCCGGTTCGCGAGCCGTCGCGTCGACGAGCTGAGCGGCGGCCAGATGCGGCGCGTCGTCATCGCCGGCGTTCTCGCATCGCAACCACGAGCCATCGTCCTCGACGAGCCGTTCGCCGGTCTCGACGCCGACGGTCGCGCCGAACTCGACGCGTTGCTCACCGACCTGCGCCGCCGCGGCGAGCTGACACTCGTGATCGTCTCGCACGACCGCGACCTGCCCGAGGGTCTGGTCGATCGGATCGTCGAGCTCGAAGCGGGACGCATCATGCGCGACGAGCCCCTCGAGGACGCGCGCCCGGGACCACACTCATGAGCCGCGCCGAGACGCTCACTCCCGAGCGCGAGCCCAAGGTGCGGCGCGAGACGGAGCTGACATTCCTGCGGCTCGTGCCCGGCACCTCGCCCGTCCACCGGCTCTGGGCGGGAACCAAGCTCCTCATCGCGGCCGAGCTGGCCTTGATGCTCTCGATCGCGCCGACGTGGCCCATGGTGGCGGTCACCGCGACCGTCGTCGGGTTGGAGCTGCTGATCGCACGGATCCCGCTCGGCGCGTTCCCCCGCCTGCCGAATTGGATATTCGTGTTCGTCGTCGTGAGCGCGGCGCTCAGCCTGTGGTCGAGCGAGAAACCGCTGGCCGACGTCGGCGGAATCACGCTGAGCATCGGCGCGCTCAACCAGTGGGCGTTGTTCACCTCACTCGCGATCGTGCTCGTTGTCTCGGGGGCACTCGTCGGATGGACGACTCCTCTCGGCGACGTGGCACCCGCGCTCGAGAAACTGTTCCGCCCCCTGAGGTGGCTGCGGCTTCCGGTCGACGAGTGGATCATCGCGATCGGTCTCGCAATCCGGTGCCTGCCCCTGCTCATCGAGGAGATCCGCATCGTCGCCGCCGCGCGCAAGCTCCGCGCCGACGACGACACGCCGACCCGGGAGACCCCGCGGGCGGTCTTCCGCCAGGTGTTGGCCGAGACGCACGATCTCATGGCGACCGCGATCGTCGTCTCGATCCGGCGCGCGCGCGATCTTGCCGACGCGATCGTCGCTCGGGGCGGTCTCGGCGCGGCAACCAGCCTGCCGGGCGCGCGGTTCGGCGTGACCGACGCGCTCGCGTTGGTCGCCACCACCGCGTTGTGTGTCGTCACGCTCGCCGTCCTGCATCTCTGACGCGGCTCGCTCCGGCCGACGCTCATGGGTAGAACGGTTATCGTGCGGCGCCATGACCGCCATCGCAGTTCCGTTCTTCGTCGCGCTTCCCGCCGCGCCGCCGCCGTGGCCCGGGATCGTCGTGGTTATGGAAGGCGACGGCATGAAACCCCAGTTGCTGCGCGTCTGCGAACGGCTCGCGGCCGAGGGCTACGCGGTCGCCGCGCCTGATCTCTACTGGAGATTCGGCGGGAGCCGGCCCGACTCGAAAGACCCCGACGCGGCCGCTGCGATGTTCGGCCGGCTACAGCACGCCGACGGCCGGGCCGACATGGTCGAGGTGGTCGGACGCCTGCGCGAGTTGGGCGCCTCGTCGGTCGGTATCACGGGCTTCTGCATGGGCGGCGGCTACGCGTACCTGGCCGCCACCAGCGACGTCGACGTTCAGGCGGCCGCGCCGTTCTACGGCGCCGGGATCGCACAGCACCTCGGCGATCCCTCCTGCCCGCTGTTGTGCTTCTTCGGCGGTCAGGACGAATGGATTCCGCGCGCCGACATCGCGACGGTGGAGGAGCGCCACCCGGGCCACGTCATCGTGTACGAAGACGCCGGCCACGGATTCATGCGCGACGAGTCGGACAACTACGACGAAGCCGCCGCGACCGATGCCTGGAGCCACCTCCTCGAATTCTTCGGCAGGCACCTCCGCACGTCCTGATCGCGCGTGCCGAGGAGCCGCGACCTCCTCCGTGACGCAGCACGCGAGAGCATCGACACCGAACCCGACGATCCGAGTCGAACGGACAGGTTCTTGCGCCCGTCGACGAGAGTTCGCGACACCTTCACAAGCGAGATACGACCTATCGTCGGTGGCCGTCCTAGCGTCAGCGGGACGGTTACACATCAAGAGGATGGGCGAGGCGAATGCAACAATCGAAACTGCCGCCCGATCGGGCTGTGCGCAGGGGGATGAACGATCATCCCGCGGGCAAGGGGCTTCGTCGGCGCCTGCGCGCCGATCGCTCGAGCGCAAACGCGGTCGCAAGTCCGTCTCGTTTCGGGCGGCCGTCGTCGCGCCGGGACGACGACACCGCCGAGATGGGCGCGATCGGAACCGCGCCCACATCACGCGGCCTCGAGGAACCGCACGCGGTCGCCGAAGGAATCCAACCCGTCGATCGCGCCTTCGCGTTCCTCGACCTGTGCGGTTTCACGGCGTTCATGGCCACCCACGGCGAATACGCGGCGATCGACACCATCAGTCGCTTCCGTTCGCTGGCCCGCGACCTCACGGTGCGACGCGGCGTCCGCGTCGCGAAGTGGCTCGGTGACGGCGTCATGATCATCGGCGTCGAGGTCGGTCCGACGATTGCGACGGCGGCCGAGCTCATCGCCCGCTACGACGGACGACCGCTCGCCCTCCGGGGCGGCGTCGCCCACGGTCAAGTGCTCATTGTCGACGGCGACGACTACATCGGCCGGCCCGCGAACCTCGCCTCCCGCCTGTGCCAGATCGCACGCCCGGGCGAACTCCTCGCGGTCGGCTACCACGCCTCGGTGCTCCCGCCCTGGATCACCGTGCACGGCACCCGCAGCGTGATGGTGCGGGGTATCGGCCGCCTCCCGCGCGTGCAGCAGCTCGGACTGGTCGCCGACGTCCAGCTGCCGAGACTGACCCTGCCCGGATCGGAGACGTCGGACCACTCCCGCTGACGCTCGTCGCGCGACGCGCGACGCGCGATCGAAGAGGAGCGGTCCGATGCGCGACGGCGTTCGCCGGCACCGCGAGATAGCAGCCCCCGCTCGGTCACCTCTTGTCGCGTGCGCACGTCGACCACGACCGCGGACAGGTGAACAACGCGTTCGCCCGAAGTTCCCTGTACACGGCATGATGCAACGCACGATGCTCGAGGTCGTCGAGACACCCAGGTCGCGCACGGTCCGCACCGCGGACGGACGCGTCACGGGCTACTACGAGTACGGCGACGCCGACGGCCGACCGGTTATCGCCCTGCACGGCACTCCGGCGTGCGGCGCCGGCTTCGCGTGGGCCGACGGGCGCGCCCGGGGGCGCGGCATCCGCCTGCTCGCGCCCGACCGCCCGGGAGTCGGCGACTCCGACGCTTGGGCACGCGGGCAAGGGCGGACGGTCGCGGAGTACGCACCGGCATTGCAGTCCTTCGCCGACGCGCTCGACCTCGCGACATTCGCGGTCGTCGGGTATTCCGGCGGTGGTCCATACGCGCTCGCGGCCGCGCACGCGCTCGCCGACCGGATTCCGGCCGCGGCCGTCGTGTCCGGCGCGGGACAGGTCGGCGTGTGGGCATCGGTCCGGGATTTCGAGACGACCGACTGGCTCCTCACCCAGCTCGCGAACCGAGCGCCCCTCGTAGCCAACATCGTCCTGACGGCTTCGGCGCACGCCGCGAACCTCGCGCCGAGGACATCGTTGCGATTCGCCAAGTTCGAGATGTCGCGCGCCGACCACGCGGTCATGGCCCAGTTCCCGTCCGCCCGCGCCGCGCTCGCGGTGTTCAGCCAGTCGTGCCGGCGCGGCGCGCG
>JAUZEI010000531.1 GCA_030839105.1 Actinomycetota bacterium | reverse complement strand
CCCGAAGATGCGCCGCACTTGTTCGCGACGATACGGCGAGCGGTCGAGGACCGAAGCCGGTTCGCAGTGGAATATCGCGTCGTCTGGCCGGACGGAAGTATCCATTGGCTCCAGGGAAAGGGCCGCGTCACGATCGACGGGTCGGGAGCGGCAATCGGAACCATGGGCTGCGTTGCCGACATGACCGAGCAGAAAACCGTGGCGCTGGAACGGGAGCGCACGCTGGCGAGGCTTCGGCAGGCGGCCGACAACGAGCGCGTGAGCGCGCAGCGACTCGAGTTCCTGGGTGGGATCAACGACGCGCTCGCGAGCTCGTCCTCGCGCGCCGAGGTGATGCGCAATGTGACGCGCGCCGCGGTTCCCATGCTGGGCGACTGGTGCTCGATCTATCTCCTGACCGACAACGAGACGCGTATTCCGGAGATGGAGCTCGCGCACGTGGATCCCACCCGCGTCGAGTACGTCAAAGCATTACAGGAACGCTTTCCGTACGACCCGGACGCGACGACCGGGATTCCGCAGATCATCCGCAGCGGCGAAAGCCAGTTCTATCCGCAGATCGACGCACAGATCCTCGAGGAAGCGGGCGCGACCGACGAAGCCCGCGAAATCGTGCGTTCGCTCGGCCTTCGGAGCGCGATCGCGGTGCCACTCGTCAAAGGCGAACGCGTCTTCGGTGCGCTGCAGTTGGTGAACAGCGAGACAAGTCGCCCCTACACACTCGACGACCTCACGCTGGCGAAAGCGGTCGCCAGCCGAATCGCGTCGACGCTCGAGAACCGTCGACTCGCCGAACAACAACGCTTGATCGCCACAACCCTCCAGGCGAGCCTTCTCCCCGACACGCTGCCCACTGTGCCCGGACTCGACATCGCGGTCCGGTACTGGGCCGCCGGAGAGGGAACGACGGTCGGTGGCGACTTCTACGACGTCTTCGAAGTCGACGGCCATTGGGCGGTCGTCATCGGCGACGTGTGCGGTACCGGTCCTGCGGCCGCGTCCCTTACTGCGCTCGCGCGCCACACGATCCGCGCGGCCGCGTGGAACGGCGCCGACCCGGACGACGTGCTTCGCCAGCTCAACCACGCGATACACCGCTCCGAGCGGGACACGTTCTGCACCGCGCTCTACTGCACGCTCCGACCGGCCGAATCCGGCGTGCACCTCACCGTCACTGCCGGCGGGCATCCGCTGCCAATCGTGCAACGCACGGATGGTTCTTCGGAGTTGATCGGCTCGCCCGGCACACTGCTCGGAGCCATAGACGAATCACGATCGGTCACGATCGCCGCGGACCTGGGCGTCGGCGACACCGTGGTGCTGTACACGGACGGGATCACCGACCTACCGCCGCCCCACGACCTGAGCACTCGCGATGTGCAGAAGATGGTTGCCTTCGCCGCAAGCGCGACGACGACCGCCGAGAGCATGGCCGTCCACGTCGGCAAGCAGATCGACGAACGGCGTTCGTTCACCGAACGAGCCGATGACATCGCCCTGCTCGTCGTGCGCGTCCTCGGTCGGCAGCCCTAGGTCACGACTGCTCCGCAACGTTCGTAGCCATCTGGCGAAGGCGATCGGAGCTCAGTTGCTCGGCGGGGTGATCGTCGTCGAGATCGAGACCACGCAGGCCTTGGCCGACGCCGCGCCCGAACGAGAGATGCCCACCGAGGTAGCCCGTGTACCAAGCGAGCAGGCCGCCCGCGACACCGAAGAGGCGCCCGCGACCGTACCGACCCTTGCGGCGACTCGACCACGAGCGGAAGTACAGCAATGCGACCAGTGTGTTTCCGGTGCCGTGAACGGCGGCGACCCGGCGGGCGCGGGGATCGTCGGTCGTGGTCGAGTCGACGAGGCCGGCCGCCGCGGTCGGAGGCACCATGAGCAAGCCGAGCCCGACGAGACGTTGCGCGGCCGGTCGAGCCCGGCGACCGCCGACGACGTCGAGGAGTCCGGCTGCCAGCCAGCAACCGAGCGGAAGATCGGTCAGCAGAGGATGGAGCGCGTGGCCGAGCCATTCGCCGCGCAGTACCTCGCCGGTTCCGTTCGCGGTGAGCGGCTCCGCCACCTTGGTCATCATCGACACCGCCGGGTCCAGCCGCCGCTCGAGCTCCAGCCGTTCGGTGGCGCGTGCCAACCACGTCGGCGCCTTCATGCGTGAAGCCGTGGACCCATCTTGTTGCAGTGCAGTTCTCGATTGCATGGTGACCTCCGCTCGCTACACGCGCCCGACCCGCTCGTGCCGTCCGGACCGGCGGGTCGCGGCGCGGTAGAGCCAGAGCAGCACGAGAGCTCCGACGATCGAGCCGAGAATTCCCGACGGTTGGATGGCCCCTTGGTCGAGGTCCTTACCGAACAGCGCCCAGCCGAGAAAGCCCCCGAGGAACGAGCCGAGAATGCCGAGCACGAGCGTCGCGCCGACGCTCATCGGATCGCGTCCCGGGAGCAGTGCGCGTGCGAGGAAACCGGCGATGAGGCCCACGATGATCAAGCCGATGATGAAACCGATCACAACTAGTCCTTCCCTGAAGTGGCTGTCCGCCCATCGATACCCACCATTGCGCTCGGCAATGCGATCGACCGTCGCCGACTGCAACTCCGACCAAGGGTCCGACGGGCCCGCCGCCGGCCGTTGCCGGACCGAGGACCCGGTTGTCGGCAGACCGCACGCAGCTCGAACTTGACCGCGGCGCCGTAGACCGCGATTCCACCCGCAAGCACCCACCCGAGTCACGTGTCCCGGCAACCGCCGGAGGTCATCGGTCTTCAGTCGAGCCGATCCCATACTCGACGAGCCGGAGATCCGCGGCGACTTCAGCCGGCAGCGGCCGCCGTTCGAGGACCACCCACCACGCGCCGCGCAGCGCTTCGACCAGTGGTCTGTACATCGCCCGGTTTGCGCGGGCGCGACGTACATGACGACGCGTGATGCTCAGCGCGTCCCGTACCGGCCGGCGAAGCCACGCAGTCCAGAGGTCGTTGCGCATCTCGATCTCTCGCCGTCTCGTGAGGTCCCGCGCCGTCGACGGTTGATGATGCACGACGACGTCGTCGACGTAGAGACAGATCCCGCCGCGCGCGGACAGGTCCCACGCGACGAGTGATTCCTCGCCCCCGACCAGAAACCGCCGGTGAAAACCGCCGACGTCGAGGAACGGTGCCCGTCGTACGACCGAGGCGCCCGCAAGGAAACCGAGGACACGGCGGCCGGGAGCCTCCACTCCCGGCGCAAGCGGACTCGCGGCCAACACCGCGGCGGCCGGGTCCGGTCGGCCGCCCGGTTCGACGACGAAGCGTCCGCACACGAGCGACAGGTCGGGGATCGCGTCGAGCAGTTCGACCGCGCGCCGCAGCGACGCTTCCTCCCACCACGTGTCGTCGTCGGCGAACGCAACGTACGGAGTGGTCAGGCTTGCAACACCGACGTTGCGGGCCGCCGCGCCGAGATTCTCGCGCATCTCGATCAACCGGACCGCGGGAAAGGAGCGCCGGACCTGTTCCCGCGTCCCGTCGCTCGACGCATTGTCGACCACGACGACCGAGAGCTCTCGACTCAACGTTTGCATGCGTTGCAGCGCGACAAGCAACTCGTCGGCTCGATTCCGCGTGATGATCACGACACCGACGAGATCACCCAGGTGCCGACCGTCGGTGTCCACCGTCCGACTTATACCGCACCTCGGTCGAGAATGATCCCGACAAAATCAGTACGAGCTCAACTCGCTGATGGCGCGCGACACGTGGTTCCACACGCGCGGTTCGAGAGCGACGGTGGACGCGTTTGTGAGGTCGACGCG
>JAUZEI010000511.1 GCA_030839105.1 Actinomycetota bacterium | reverse complement strand
CTTCTCGGAGGCTGTGGTAACGCAGGCGGGACGCGGATAGGCACCGACGTAGTGGCAACGCCGACAACCCGACCTTCTCCGTGGTGCGTACCGGTCTCGCGCGAGCGCGCCATTGCTCGTGTCATGCAGGGCGCGTCCACTCCGGGCGAAACCGCCGTCGCGAAGCTCGTGAACGGGCCCGAGCTACACACACTCAGCCCCGCCGTGACCGTCTTCAACGGCGAGTTCGACGCGACATCGTTGTACTGGGCGGTCAAGGTCACCGGCCCCAAAGGCACCGTGCAAATTGTCGCACCCGGCGCGGGCGGCACGTTCGCGTGGGCCGTTTACGACATCGACGCACGCACCGGAGATAGCGGCGGCTTGGCGGCAGGTCCGAAACCAAAGGTGCCCGCCTGGGACGCGCTGCCCGACCACTCCCGCGCGTGCGCTGAGCCATGAATGCCGTTCGGCGTCACGGTCAGGCACGGTGTTAGGAGCGTGGTTCCCGCCGCGAGTTGCGGACCCCTGCACCCCAGAGCCTCCAAGTTCCCAGGGCGGTTCAAGATTCGTGCGACAGCCTCAGAGCAGGCATCATGCACTCCCGATAAGCGTGGTCTCGTTCGACGTGTCGGTTTCGTGTCGCGCGCGGGGGCGGTATGAGCGGTCTTCCTGAGACGGGTTACGTCGCAGTTGGTGACGCGGATGTTGCCTATCAAGTTGTTGGCGACGGGCGTGTCGACCTCTTGTTTTGTTACGGGCTCGGAAGCCATATCGAGTTCAACCGACAGGTTCCGACGGTCGCCGCGTTTCAGGATCGGTTGGCGACTTTCAGCAGACTCATCACGTTTGATCGCCGTGGGATGGGAGCGTCCGACGGCGTCCCGCGTAACGCCGTGCCGACCTGGGAAGAGTGGGCCGAGGATGTCGCAGCCGTGATGAACGTGACGCAGTGCGAGCGAGCTGCGATCTTCGCCGCGATCGACAGCGGACCGATGGCGATCCTGTTTGCGGCAATGCACCCCGAACGAGTGAGCGGTCTTGTGTTGTTGAACACCGGTGCTCGATACCTCGAGGCCGATGACTACCCGATCGGTATCCCCCGCGAGTTGGCCGACGAGGTCGTTCGGTCAATTGCCGCGTCGTGGGGAACGCCGGAATTCGTTGCGCTCGCGAATCCGAGCGCGGACGCCGAGTTCATCGCTAAGACGGCGCCGGTGTTGCGTGCATCCGCGACACCGCGGACCGCGGCGGCACTGATGGCCAACCTTCTGTCCAGTGACGTCCGCCGGGCGCTGGCGCTGCTCCGTGTGCCTACGCTTGTGCTGCAGTCGAGGGACCAGCCGTTGGCTCCCGTCGAGCAAGGTCGCTACCTCGCTCAGCACATCGACAGCGCGGTGTTCGTTGAGCTCCCCGGGAGCGATCTGTCATTCACACATGCGAATCTCGTGATCGCCGACGAGATCGCGGAGTTTCTTACGGGCGAACGTACCCCCGTTGAGGTCGACCGGATTTTGACCACAGTGCTGTTCACCGACATCGTGGATTCGACCAAACGGGCTACCGCAATCGGCGACCATCGGTGGCGAGTACTCCTCGATTCTCACGATCGCATCGTCCGCGACGAACTCGTGCGGTTCCGGGGGCGCGAGATCAATACGACCGGCGACGGATTCGTCGCGTCGTTTGATGGTCCCGCACGCGCCATCCGGTGTGCCCTCGCGATCCGAGATGGCGTAGCCACGATCGGCCTCGAGATCCGAGTCGGGATACATACGGGAGAGGTCGAACTCCGCGGTGACGACATCGGAGGCATCTCAGTCAATATCGCGGCGCGCATTCAGGCGCTCGCCGACGCAGGTGCGGTGCAGGTCTCCCGCACGGTCGTGGACCTGGTCGCGGGGTCTGGTCTCGCATTCGCTGACCGCGGCGAGCACCAACTCAAGGGCATACCGGACTCGTGGCGACTATACGCAGTCAGCGCTTAATTTGCCGATGCCGCGCGGGCGTGTGATCAAGAGGCATCCCCGTCGTCGCGGCGGGGACTTCTCGATGGTCGCATCGTGCAACCATTTCTGACACTACGGGCTCGCACTGGTGACTGAACGCATGCCACATGCGAATTCATTGCAGCAGAGTGCATGCACTCCCGGCTGATCAAGCGGGCCCGGGAATGGCGACGTGACGTCTCGTGACGCGCAAGAATGCTGCGGGACGCAGGCTGAGGTTGGGAGCGGTCGAACATTGCAGGTCTATCGGTCGCGTACTTCGGCGCCATGCACACAAACCTTTGGAGCGACGACACGTCGGCGCTCCTCCGGCCGCGCCGAGGCGGCTCGATGAACGATCGCTCGAGACTTGTCCTGCTCAGCTTCGTGATGTTGTTCGTCGAGCTCGTGCTGATTCGGTGGGCGGGGTCGAACGTTTTGTATCTGTCGTACTTCTCCAACTTCGTGCTGCTCGGAAGCTTCTTGGGCATAGGCATCGGTTTTCTGCGGAGCCGTTCGTCGCGCGATCTGTTCCCGTACGCTCCGGTTGCGCTCGCCGCGTTGGTGGCGTTCGTGCGCTTCTTTCCGGTCAGCATCCGCTCCAGCGGCGCCGACCTGTTGTTCTTCGGAATCGTGAAGCGTTCCGGACCGCCTCGCTCCGTAGTGCTCGCGGTTGTGTTCGTGGCGGTGACCGCAGCAATGGCATTCATCGGAGAGGGCGTCGCTCGAGCGTTCGCAAAGTTCACTGCCCTCGAGGCCTACCGACTCGATCTCATCGGCAGCGTCGCAGGAATCGTGGGGTTCAGCGCACTCTCGTTCCTGCACACGCCGCCTCTCGCGTGGGGCATCGTCGTGACAATTGCCCTCACCTCCCTCTACCTGCCGCGGCTCGGCATCACGCAGATTGCCGGACTCCTCGCCGTACTGGCGATCCTCGGCGTTGAGTCGTTCGCTTCCGGCACTTCGTGGTCGCCGTACTACAAGATCGAAGTGCAACAGGACGCCGTTCTGCACTCGCCGGTGGTGTCGGTCAACGGTGTCCCGCACCAGGCGATCCTTCCGATCTCGAGCAAGGTGCCCATCATCTACACGAAGGTCTACGACCGAGTCGCGGGCAACGACGTCAACGACGTGCTCATCGTCGGAGCCGGCACCGGGAACGACGTCGCCTACGCGTTGTCACGCGGCGCGAAGCGCGTCGATGCAGTCGAGATCGACCCACGCCTGCATCAACTCGGAACGGAGCTGCATCCCGATCACCCATTCGCGGATCCCCGTGTGCACAGCCACATCGACGACGGACGCGCGTTTCTTCAACGCACGCACCGGCGCTTCGATCTGATCCTGTTCGCGCTTCCCGACTCGATCACCCTCGTCGCAGGCCAGTCGAGCCTTCGGCTCGAGAGCTATCTGTTCACCAAGGACGCGCTCGAGACAGCGCGCGATCACCTGAAACCGAACGGCGCGTTCGGTATGTACAACTACTACGAGCAACGTTGGCTCATCGATCGGTACGCCGGGACACTGAACGAGGTCTTCGGACGACCGCCGTGCATCGATGACCAAGGCGGTACGGGCTTTCATCTCGCATTCCTGGAAGACGCCGTGTCGGACGCCGCGTTGCGCTGCGACGCCACGTGGGTCACCCAGACCACGCCGGTACCCCGGCCGGCAACCGACGATCATCCGTTCCCGTACCTTCGTAACCGGACCATTCCTGGCTTCTACCTGGCGACGATCGGCTTGATCCTGCTCGCTTCCCTCGTGATGGTGCGGATCGCCGCCGGCCCGCTCCGCCCGATGGCCCGCTACGGCGACCTCTTCTTCATGGGCGCCGCGTTCCTACTGCTCGAAACGATGTACGTCGTGCGATTCGCGCTGTTCTTCGGTACGACCTGGTTCGTCAATGCGCTCGTGTTCGCCGGGGTGCTGCTGAGCGTGCTCCTCGCGGTCGAGGTGTCAAAGCGCATCACATTCCGCAGACCGGCGCGCCTCTATGTGATTCTCGTGGCGTTCCTCGCCGTCGCATTCGTCGTTCCGTCGGGCTGGGTGTTGTCGCTCGCCGTGCCACTACGGTTCCTCGTCGCGGTCGGACTCGCGTTCGCTCCGATCTTCACGGCCAACCTTGTGTTTACCCAACGCTTCAAGGATGCCAGTTCGTCGACGATCGCGTTCGGCGCGAACCTGCTTGGCGCGATGTTCGGCGGCCTCCTCGAATACGGGGCGCTCGTCGTCGGCTACCGGGCATTGTTGATCGTCGCCGGTGTCCTGTACGGCTGTGCTTTCGTTCTCGGCCGCCGCCACCTCCGAGTGGACGCGCTCGTCGCATGAGCGGATCCTCATCTGGGCATCGAAGCCGAGAGCCTCGTCCCGGGGAGGACCGCTCAGAAGGGGTGTGACGACGTGGTGGCCAGGTGGGTGTTCGTCGAACCGTCGCCGGGTACAGACTCGACATGAGCAGCCTCGGAGACCTGGGACGACAGTTCGAGCGCATGGAAGACGACCCACAGCCAGTACATCCGGCAACGTCGCTGGATGATTTGGAGACGCGCTTGGACGCGTTCTTGGAGTGGGGCCGTGGTCGTGCCGACCGGGAGATCAGCGATCGGTTCCGCGCGGACTTCGGCGCCACGGCTCTACCTGACGAGTATGTCGAGGCGATCAACGACGGGCGTGGACGCGAGCATCGCGATGCCCTTGCGAGCCTCGCGCGCGGCAAGTCGGCGTAAGCCTCTGGTCCGTGTCCGTCAGGACCTCGTTGCTTCGGTCGGCATTGGGGATGCAATGCGCGGGGTAAGCAACGCGGGTGAGATCGACGCTGCACGAGGACACTGTGACGGGCGATGAGCACCGCTTTACCGCTGTCGTCAGTCGCCGCGATGGAACCGACGCTCGCTATGCGATCACTGTTACCGGTCCCGTAGCGGCGGTGTGGTGCACGTCGCCGGGCGAGGCCGCCGCCGCGCTCGCGGCCGCGATCGACCAAGCCGGTCCGGAGCCGCTGCCATCACACTTCAGATTCGGGTCCGAAACGGTGCCCCCGTCGCTCCCGCTCGGGGCAATCTGTCAGACGATAGTGATGGGGAAATGGGCAGCGTTCGTCGGTTCTACTCGAGGGACGACGACGCACTCGATCGAATGATTTGGACGGACGACCCTTGGGGATGTTGCGGTCGTCCATCTGAGCCCATAGGCCCGAAGGAACGGAGCGGTGATGTCTCTCACAAAGTGGGTTCCCGCCTGGATACACGGCGTCGGAGATTACGGGGCTGGACTGGCTCTCGTGATCGTAACCTTGGCGGTCGGAGGAACGAGGCGTGCCGTCGCGACCGGCCTCGTCGTCGGCATCGCGCTCCTCGCAGTGAGCTTGGTCACGCGCTATCCGCTCGGCGCGGTCAAGGCAATTCCATTCCGAGTCCACTCTGCCGGCGACTACCTCGGGTCGCTGCTACTCATCGTCGCACCCTTCGTTCTCGGGTTTCATAGTCGCGATGAGGGCCTGACCGCGTTCTTCATCGCGGTCGGTGTCGTTGTCATCCTGCTGAGTCTTGTCACGGACTACGACGACCCGGCTTTGACGGTCCGCGAAGACATGGGTTCCCCGCGCCGGTTGCAAGGAACACGCCGCTGAAGCAAGCAGCGCGTACGAGGCTCTTCCGTACTACTCGTCCTGCACCCGGACGTCACTGGGTCCTGGCGCGAAGGATGTCCCGGAGAACTCGCATGAGCGCCACGGAAGACGAGCCGACGGCAATCTCTTACGTTTTGCCGCTGTGCGCTCCCATCGGCGCCGACCTGACCGACCTGTGGCTCTATCTGGCGCGGCTCGCCGACCAGGTGGACGATCTGATCGTCGTGGACAACTCCCAGCCGGCGGCCTTCGCGCAACACGCCCGGGACATGCCGGCGTCGGCGCGGCACTACGCGCCCGGCAGCACCACCGCGAACGGCAAGGTCGCGAACGTGATCACGGGTCTGCGATACGCACGCCACGAGATGGTGGTGATTGCCGATGACGACGTCCGGTGGTCGCCCAGGGCCCTTGCTTCGGCGCGTGTCCGCCTCGCATCCTCGGACATCGTCAGGCCTCAGAATTATTTCGAGCCCGTTGTGTGGCACGCCTGCTTCGACACCGCACGCACCGTTCTCAACCGCCTCCTAGGTGGCGATTGGCCGGGGACGCTCGTTGTACGACGCTCGGCGTTCGAGCGGGCGGGTGGCGAATACCGCGGTGACGTCCTGTTCGAAAACCTTCAGCTGGTGCGCACGTTGAAGGCGGTCGGCGCGAGAGAAGACATCGCGCTCGGCCTGTACGTGGCGCGCCGACCCCCGACCACCGCGCACTTTCGAGGTCAACAGATCCGTCAGGCCTACGACGAGTTCGCGCGGCCTCTGCGCCTCGCAACCTCGCTGGCGGTGGCACCCGCATTCCTGATCGGCCTCGGAAGCACTCGCCGGTATCTCCTCCTCGTCGCCACGTTGCTCGTCGTGGTGCTCGGAGCGCTAGGGCGGAGCGTTGCCGGGGGCCGTCGCTTCTTTCCGGCGGCGTCCGTTTGGCTTACGCCACCGTGGTTGTTGTGGCGATCGGCTTGTTCGTGGATCGCGTTGGGAGTCCGCGTGCGGGGCGGCGTCCAGTACCGCGACGTGCGGTTGCGCATTGCGGCGACGATCCCGAGGGCCGCGCCCCGCACCGGATCGGCGCGACGCTGAACCTAGGCGTTGCCACAACGGGGGTCCGCCGGTCGGCGTCCACACGTCGCGTTCAGTTATTGCGTGTTGAAGGTGGGCGACCGATGAGCGGTCGTCCTACGGAATGTTCCGCTCCGTAAACGGTACGACGCGTTCACGTGGGCGCCTCTCGTTCGATTCCCCGCGGCCACGCAAGTCGTGGACGGCAGCGATCGCGCCCGCGCGATCAGTCGAAGTCGGCTCCTGCAGTTGAGCCCACACGGTTTTGCCGTGTTCGTCAACCCGGGTGCCCCAGTCGTCGGCGAGTGCATCAACGATGCGTAAACCACGCCCGCCCGGCAGGTCCGTTTCGGCGGGTCGTGCGTGCACGAGGCCGAAACAATCACCGTCTGAGACCTCGATACGCAGCATCCCGTCGACGTCGACGTGAAGTTGTATCGGAGCGACCCCATGGAGCACGGCATTGGCGACCAGTTCACTGACAACCAATGCCGCCCGGTCGCCATCCCAGGGTTCGACGCGTTCGGCCAGAAAGGTCTTCATGCGCCGTCGCGCCAACCCTGCACTCGACGACAAACACGGGAGTTGCATGCAAAAACTCGACACGGGCGGCCGCTTTCTGACCGAGTGGCGTCGGCGTCGAGGTCCGTCGACGACGCAACACTGGATCGATACTGCCCGCTTCCCGCCGTGCCGACACGTCTTCGTCAGTTCAGTCGGACACGAAGGCCACTGATACGCCGCGCGGCGGACGTCCCGACCGCTGGAGCTACGTCCAACGCCGCCGGACGTCGACGTCCCCTCGACTCACCCTCGCCCTTCCCCGAGGGCAGCATCCGCGCGCGCGGCGGAGGACGTCGCCCGTTGTGAACACGACCCTCGGGCGCGGTGTGCGATACGGGTTCGGTTGGGTAACCACGCTACATGGCAACGCGACCGCGTACGGGCCCAAGGGGCCGACGTCCTCGACACCCGCGACTACCGCTGTGCGAGGCGCGCGACCTCATCCTGCTGGCGAGGCGAATGAGCATCCCGACCCACGATGCGATCCACCGCGCGCTCCTGCTCGACGACGAAGACGTTCAACATCCGAGCCAAGACCGATTCGGGTGGGGCGGACGGATTGCGTAACGCCGCGCCGCGCCACTTTCACTCAGTTCGGTCGTGGGCGGCGCCGGTCCCGACGATCGGTTCGGCGCCGCCCCGCACGAGGGTCAGGTCTGTCCGACCTCGCATTCCTTCGGATCGATGTGACCCAGGTTCTTCACCACGTTGAAGGTGCCGCGTTCTGACCTCGCGATGTACATGTTCATGCGGACGTGGTGCTGCCCGGGCACCATCTCGGCCGGGCCTCCGGGACCTTGCGCGATCCGGGCGTGGTCCAACGCCGCGATGACGTCGGCCTGGTTGAGCGAGCCAGCTTCGTT
>JAUZEI010000485.1 GCA_030839105.1 Actinomycetota bacterium | reverse complement strand
GACGATGGTGGGTGGGTCGTGCTCGGCCCGCTCTGGGTACTCGGTGCGCACCGCAAGATGCGGGACATCCTCAATGGCCGGCTCGACGACCTGCTCGCGCGGGGCGTCATCGCAGCGGCCGTCTTCGATCTCGCGGTACTCGCCCGGCTCCACGCCGTGCTTGGGGAGTACGACGACGCGCAGGCGCGACTCGACGAGGGCTTCGCGCTCGTTCCCCGCATCTCCGAGACGTCGAACCCCGCGTTGCAGTTGTTCGCGGCCTTCGTACTGCAGCGGAGCGTGTGCGGCGAGTTGGTTGCGTCCGCGGACCTGGCCGGCTTCGCACCGTTCGGCGATTCGCCCGACGTCCGTTGGGCGTGGATCGCCGTGACGGCCTTTCGCGGCCAACTGCTCGCCCAGGAGGGAAACGCCGGCGAGGCGATCGACGTGCTGCACTAAGTTCTGCCCGTGATCGAACGGGCCGGCGGCTGGGCGCAGAACTACCCGGCGCTTGTCTACAGCGGCACGCAGATCCTCTGGCACCTCCAACGCACCGATGAGCTCGAAATCCTCGAGCGCAGCGTGCGTACCAAGGTCGTGGAGCCCGATGTCCGATACCCCGAGGCGTCGGGCCGCGCCGCGCTCGCGCAGTTGTGCGCGCTCGCCGGTCGCACCGACGAGGCGCGCCACTGGTTCCACGAAGCGCGGCGCGTGCACGATGAACAGGGGAACGAGCCACTGCTCGTCGCGGCCGACTTCGACGAGGCGCTGATGAATCACCGGCTGGGGACCGCAGACAGCTACGCCCGCGCCCGGGTGTTACTCGAACGCGCCCGCGCCCGCGCGACCCATCCCGCGCTTGCGGCATGGGCCGTGCGTATCGACGACCTGTCCGCGCGCCTCGCGTAAGCCGAGGAGCGATGTTGCTGTCGCTCGGGTGGCGCCTCCGTCGCCTCGGTGCGCACGGCGGAGTGACGAGCGTCGGCCAAAGGGGATCTCCGGCGCGGGCCCGTCCGTACTTTCGCTCGTCGTCCTCGCGATTATGCGATCGTCGCACCGCCGTGTTGTCGGGCTCGCAAGGAGTATGTGAGCGGAAAGCGTGGCCATCCTTCGGGCAGCCGGTAGTAGCCATCGTCACCGCGTTCGGTCCACGGCCACGGAGCGTTGGTGTAGGACTGCTCGTGGAACAGTTCGAGCGTCAGACCGGCGTCCAGGACCGCTGTGATCACCTCACTGAGCGCGTGGACCCGTTCGTACGTGGTGTTGTGCTGTAAGACGGCGTCGGGCGCGGCATAAGTCCCGCCCTTGCCGTCCCAGCGGACGAAGCCGGCCTCGAAAACATCCAGTTCCAGCGTCCGACCGTCGTTGACCATCCCGATCACGAGGGGATGAATCTCGACGAGATACAGCACACCGTCGGGGCGCAGGAGTTCGCCAACGATGTGAGCCCATGAGCGCAGGTCCGCGAGCCAGCCGAGCGCACCGATCCCGGTGTAGACGACGTCGAACCTGCGTCCGTCGACCGCCTCGAGCGCGTCGTACACGTCCGCGCACCAAAACTTGGCGTCGATGGCGCATTCAGCGGCGAGTGTCCGTGCGATGTCGATTGCGTTCGGCGAAAAGTCGAGGCCGCTCACGCGTGCCCCGTGTCGCGCCCACGAGAGAGTGTCCGTGCCGATGTGACACTGCAGGTGCAGCAGGTCGCGGCCTTCCACTGAGCCGAGTTCGTCGTGTTCGAACGGTCGAATGTCGTCCCGACCTGCCCTGAAGCTCTCCAGGTCGTACAGCGCGCTCTGCGCATGCAACGGAGCTGCTTCGTCCCACCGGGCAAGGTTCGCGAGTCGGCCCACCCGATCCACGGGATCGTCACCACGGAGCACAAGTTGACTCTTGCACACCGAACGCCCGGACGCGCCATTCCTGCCGTTCGGCGCCTGCCTCCCACAACAACTCTTGCTTGAGGCACCTAGGAGCATCAATCTGTGCGCGTTCACGACGACGGCCGGGAACTCGGCCCGGCCGTCGTCATCTTCGCGTGCCGAATCCTTAGCGGATCGTGCCCGTAACACTTCCGCTCAACGAGAACGTGTTGCCTTGCGGATCCGTCTGACTACCGCTGATCTGGCAAGTCACGTTACCGGTCTTGTTCTTACGCACGTCGGTGTTCGTGAACGACTGCGACGGGCCGCTCGCGGGTGTGAACGTGAACGTCAAGTCGAACGCGGTCGGGTGAAACACCTGCCCGTTACTGAGGTGCGCGGGCGCCCACTCGGCTTGGTTCTGACCGTTGTTCTGAGCGCCTTGTCCTTGACCGTTGGCGTTGTTGACGACGAAGTCATAGCTCTGACCGTTGTCGCATTTCGCAGTGCCCGGAAAAGCGTTCTTCGCGTTCGTCGGAGCGGCAAGCGCCGGACCGCTCAGCATTCCAAGTGCGAGGGTGCTTACGAGCGTCCCGAGCGCGACATACGCATGACCCTTCTTCATATGAGTGCTCCTTGATCAAGCCCTGATCGGTCGCGGCGAACACACGCCTGTCTGCCGCCGCCCGCGGAGTCTGCCCTGACGATGTGCGAGGGGGAACATCATCACCCCGGCCCTTGACCCCATCACCGACAAAGCGGTGCACAACACCCGACGCCCCGACCGAACTCGGCTTGCGAAGCACTCGCCGTGAGCGGACGAGACCGAAGCTCCTATGTGTTGTCAAGGGTGTTGTCGGCCGTGCTGGCAGAGACCAGTGATGGGCCACTCGGGTTGGGGCGAGCCCTTATGAAGCCATGCATGCCGATGACGGTTGGAGTGACGGTCCGGCGGTTGGTTCGAAGGACAACCGGCGCGGAACTTTCACCTTGTTCTAGGCGTCTAGTAGCCATGAGCCATCGACACAGGGTCGTACGGTCTCGCTGGGCCACTCCGCTGGCCGCATGACGTTCCGGACGGCGACTCGTACGGGCGCGGTGATCTTGCTCGGGGCGCTCGTCGCGAGCGGTTGTAGTGGCGGGATCGCGGAGCGACGGTCGGCGAAGCCAGTACGGCGCATTGTTCCGGCGACGAGTGTCAGGGTCGCGACGACGGCCTCCGTGCCGGCCTCTCGACTGGTCGCTTGGAAGGGGCCGGTTGAGCATCTGTTCTTCCATACGCTCGTCATCCACCCGGAGTTGGCGTTTACCTCCGCGCCCATTGGTCAGGGCTTCCGGGACTGGTTCGTGACCGTCGGGGAGTTCCGAGCGATCCTGCATCAGTTGTACGCGAATGGGTGGACGCTCGTAGACATCAATCGAGCGGCGCGCGGCCTGGCGCGTGTGCCTCCTGGCCGTCGGCCGCTCGTCCTGTCCGAAGACGACGTGAACTACTACGACGATACGCGAGCACTCGGACTGGGTTGGAAGCTCGGGCTCGACACGCACGGCGACGTCAAAGTCGAAGAGCACGACCTGTTCGGCACTCATCTCACCGACCACGACCTCGTGCCCATCGTCGATGAGTTCGTCAGCGGTCATCCACTGTTCTCAGCGGACGGCGCCAAGGGCGTTCTTGCCGTCACCGGGTACGAGGGCGTGCTGGGCGAACGGGTCAACGACCGAACGGCGCCTGACTGGTCAGCCACCGTCGCGCGAGCCAAGGCCCTCGTGGCGCGCTTGCGGGCAACGGGCTGGACGTTCGCGAGTCACAGCTATGCACACGTGGACGAAACCAAGGTCTCGGTCGCGAGATTGATGCACGACTCGACGGAATGGAAGACCGAAGACGAGCCGATCGTCGGTCCGACCGACGTCTATGTCTACCCCTACGGCGCGGGTTTCCCAATCGACTCGCCCAAGATCGATCTCCTGCGAGGGTTCGGTTTTACGGTTTTGTGCGACATCGACGTCGTGCCGCGACTGACAGTCGGCAACGGCGTGACGGTCATGACCCGACGGCACATCGATGGCGTCTCGTTCGCCGATCAACCCACGGCGCTCGCCAAGTTCTTCGACGTCTCGACCGTTGAGGACTATGCGGCGCGTGGGATCATGCACTGACTCCCAGATCCGCCGGACGCGAGTCGGTTGCGGCCGAGTCACTCGATCAACTCTTTGCCGTTGTAGCCATGTCGGCCACTCAACTCGGTCACTGTGGCCGATGCGGCCAATATGGGTAAGTGGCAAGCATGGAGCCGAGTCGAGAGGCATCTCCAGATGGACGCCTCCGGCGAGCGCATTCCGCGTTCGGACGTTGGCTTCGCCGTCAGCATTTGCTAGTCCGTTGGGTCATCATCGGCGCCGTGTATCTCGCAGTCGCGGCGGCCATCAACGGCATCCGGGCCGCGTTTGGTCAACGCGCTGACTGGTCGTTCCCCATCACTTTCGTCATCGTCCTTCCGCTCATCCTCGCCGTTGCGGGAAAGGTAGGGAGCGGACCGGAGTTCTGGCCGCGCCGACGTTTCCCCCGGCTGTACCGGTATCTCGATGGGTTCGCACACAAGCCGGACCCGCGCCTCTCGCGCTTCAAGTCGCCCGAGTCCGATGACTAGCCGGCGAGAAATGTCGGACGGGGAACTATTCGACCGAGGGATGGTGTCCGTCGCCGCGGTGTTGCTGGTCGGCGCACTTGTGCTGCGGTTGTGGTGGTCCGTCGTCGTCGCCGTGCTGCTTATCGCTCCGGCTCTCTGGCGGATTCGCCAACGCCGCGCCGCGGGACGGTAGACACAACTCGGAGGCTCACGTCTCGTACATGTTCCGTCGGTG
>JAUZEI010000478.1 GCA_030839105.1 Actinomycetota bacterium | reverse complement strand
GTTCTCGGTCGTGCGCGAAGGACCGCAGCAATGGCGCGTGCAGGGTCGTCCGGCGGAGCGCGCGGTCGCGCTCGCCGATCTCACGAATCCCGAGGCCATGGCGTACATCCAGCAACGCCTGCAGCGCATGGGCGTGGAGAAGGCGTTGGCGCGGGCGGGCGCGACCGACGGCGACGTCGTGCACATCGGTGATCACGAGCTGATCTACGAGGAACCCGCGTAGTGGGTTCGGTATCGGTGGTGAAGGTCGGCACCTCGTCGATCGCCAAGGCGTCGGGCAAGCTCGACGACGATGCGTTGGCCAAGCTGGCCGACGATCTCGGCGCGGCACGCGAAGCCGGCCACGATGTGGTGCTCGTGATGTCGGGCGCGATCGCGGCGGGTATGCCTGCGCTCGGACTCGTTCGCCGCCCCACCGATATGGGCACGCTGCAGGCGATCGCCGCCGTCGGTCAGCCCTTGTTGTTGGAGCGAATGAACGCGCTCCTCGGGGTGCGTGGCATCGTGGCGGGTCAGGTCCTGCTCACGCCGTACGACTTCGCGCACCGGAGCCAGTACCTCCACGCGCGCGCGACATTGCAACGACTGCGCGAGCTCGGCGTGCTCGCGATCGTCAACGAGAACGACACCGTCGCCGACGACGAGATCCGGTTCGGCGACAACGACCGGCTCGCGGCGCTCGTCGCCCACCTCGTGTACGCCGACACGCTGTTGCTCCTCACCGACACGGGCGGCCTCTTCACCGCCGATCCGCGCTACGACGCCGACGCGTCGCTGATCGAGGAGATCGTCGAGGTCGACGAGGCCATCGAGAAGGCCGCCGGCGGTGCGGGTACCGAACGGGGTAGCGGCGGGATGGCAAGCAAGCTGGCGGCGGCGAAGATCGCGGCCTGGTCGGGCGTGCGCGCGGTGATCGCGTCGGCGTCGGTCCCGAATGTGATTCTCGACGCGCTCTCGGGTCGCGCCGTCGGTACGTCGTTCGCGCCCCGTTCGACGCGGCTGTCTTCGCGCAAGCTCTGGATCGCGTTCGCGCAGGGTTCCCAGGGTCGGGTCACGGTCGATGCCGGCGCCCGGCGCGCGCTCGTCGAGGGCGGAAAATCGCTCCTGGCGGCGGGAGTACGCGCCGTCGACGGTGGGTTCGACGTCGACTCGGCCGTCGAGATCGTCGGTGACGACGGCGGCGTGTTCGCCAAGGGACTCAGCCGCTACGGCGCCTCACAGCTGCGATCGGTCGCGGGAAAGCGCACCGCGGAGCTGCCGGCCGGATCGCCGCACGAGGTCGTGCACCGCGACGATCTCGTCGTCCTGCCCTGACGTACGTCCGGGCGGCGGCAAGGCCGTCCCGGGGCGGGCTGGGAGCTTCGGTCGCGGCTCGGAAACGCCAGGACTTGACCGAGCGGTCAAGGGGTAGCCTGGCCCGATGCCCTCCGTCATCGAGCTCGGCCGCCGGGCCCAGGCTGCGAGCCGCCGGCTGGCGGGGGCGCCGACTCCGGCCAAGAACGGGGCACTGCTCACCGCCGCCGACCTGCTGCTCGAGCGCGCGGGCGAGATCGGAGCCGCCAACGCCGGCGATCTCGAGGCGGCGGCCGCGGGCGGGATGGCCGAGGGGCCGCTCGATCGCCTGCGCTTGACGGACAGCCGCCTCGAAAGCATGGCGAACGGGCTCCGCACGGTCGCGGCCCTGCCGGACCCGGTCGGCGAAGTGCTCGACGGATGGCGGCGTCCCAACGGACTCGAGATCGTCCGGACGCGTGTGCCGCTGGGAGTCGTGGCGATCATCTACGAGAACCGTCCCAACGTGACGAGCGACGCCGCCGGCCTGTGCGTGAAGGCCGGCAACGCGGCGCTGTTGCGAGGCTCGTCGTCGGCGCTGCGCTCGAACATCGTCGTCACGCAGGTGTTGCGCGACGCGCTGGTGAAGCACGGACTCCCCGACGACGCGGTCATCCTCGTCGAGGACACCTCGTACGAGACGGCCACCGAGGTCATGCAGCTGACCGACTACGTCGACTGCCTGATCCCGCGGGGCGGACCGGCACTCATCCAGAGCATCCGCGACAACGCCAAGGTCCCGGTCATCATCGACGGCGACGGCAACTGTCATGTCTACGTCGACGCCGCGGCCGACCTCGACCAGGCGCTGAAGATCGTCGTGAATGCCAAGACGCAACGGCCGAGTGTGTGCAACGCGGCCGAGTCGCTCGTCGTGCACACGGCAGTCGCCGACGCGTTCGTCCCTCGCGTCGCCGACGTGCTGCACGCTCAGGGTGTCGAGCTCGTCGGCGACGCCGAGTCGCAGCGCCGGTCGCCGTACATCGGCGTCGCGACCGACGACGACTTCGGGCGGGAGTACTCCGACCTGAAGTGCTCGGTCGCGGTTGTCTCCGACCTCGAGGCGGCAATCGCGCACGTCAATCACTACGGCACCGGGCATACCGAAGCGATCGTGACCCGTGATCTCGAAGCGGCCCGCCGCTTCACCCACGAGATCGACGCGGCGGCGGTCGTCGTGAACGCGAGTACGCGGTTCACCGACGGAGAAGAGTTCGGCTTCGGCGCCGAGATCGGTATCTCGACGCAGAAGCTGCACGCACGCGGTCCGATGGGCCTACGCGAGTTGACCACGTACAAATACATCGTCTGGGGTGAAGGGCAGGTACGGGAGTAATGGGTGAACGGTTCGCATCCGTCGACGACGCGGCTACACGGCTGCGGGACGTCGACTACCTGTCCGACTCGAGCATCGCGGGGGTCGTGTATCTCGCCGACCGGCTCGGCAAACCGGTGCTCGTCGAAGGACCCGCGGGCGTCGGCAAGACCGAGTTGGCCAAGGCGGTCGCCGCAACGCTGGGATCTCGGCTCATCCGGCTGCAGTGCTACGAGGGCCTCGACGAGTCGAAGGCCATCTACGAGTGGAACTACAAGAAGCAGCTCCTTCGGATCCAGGCGGACCGCGAGCACGAGCGCGACTGGGAGACGGTCGAGTCCGACATCTTCTCCGAGCAGTTCCTGTTGACGCGTCCGCTGTTGGAAGCAATCCGTGCCGACGAGCCCGTCGTGCTGCTCATCGACGAGGTCGACCGCGTCGAGATCGAGACCGAGGCGCTCTTGTTGGAAGTGCTTTCGGACTTCCAGGTCTCCATCCCCGAGCTCGGGACGATCGTCGGCAAGCAGATCCCGCTCGTGTTCCTCACGTCGAACAACACGCGCGAGCTCTCCGAAGCCCTGAAGCGCCGCTGCCTCTTCCTGCACATCGACTACCCGGATATCGACCGTGAGAAGGAGATCGTCCGGGTGCGCGTACCCGAGGTCGACGACGCGCTCGCGGGTCAGATCTCCAAGGTCGTCAACTCGATCCGCAACATCGACCTGAAGAAGTCGCCGTCCATCTCGGAGACGATCGACTGGGCCCGCACGCTGGTGTTCCTCGGTCGCAACGAGGTCACGCCCGAAGTGCTCGGCG
>JAUZEI010000456.1 GCA_030839105.1 Actinomycetota bacterium | reverse complement strand
ATCGTTCGGTCCTGTTGGAGTCGTTCCTCGAAGATGACGCGCAGCAGCCAGTACCTGAGGTATCGCGTCAGCGAGTATCGGCCCAGAGGACCACACCGGAGAGGCCGAGGAGCGCGCCGAGTATGGCGAGGATGATCCGTTCGTTCTGTATCAACGGATCCGCGGTGGTGGGCGCGGTCTGGAGCGCAAAGACGACGAGCACGGCACCGATGACGAACAGCGCGATCCCGACGACACGAGCGCGCGTTCGGGCTCGGTGTCTCCGCCTTTGATCTTCAGGCGCGCGAGCTCGTCGGCGAAGGACCGGGGATTGCCGCTCGGCGATCCCCCGTCGGCGTCGGGAGAAGGGTTGGTCGTGGTCATGCGATCCTCGAGACTCTCGGACGGGGCACGAGCTTCATCGACTTGCCCCGAGATACACGGTGGCAAGTTGGGCGGCGATGTCGGAGGTGTACCGACTTCTTCGATACGTCCGTGCAGCATCACCGCAGCTCGATGCGCGATGTGGAGTATGTCGTGTGCGAATTGTTCGATGACGACGGTGGTGACCCCACTCTCGGCGATATCGGCGACGGCTCGGTAGAGCTCCTCGACGATCAATGGCGCGAGACTCGACAGTTCGTCGAGGTTCAGCACCCGTGGGTTCGTGGTGAGCGCCCGCGCGAGCGCGAGCATCTCGCGGAAGCCGTCGACACGATCATCGCCTCCGACGTCGAAGCGCTACCGCCCGCCGTCATGCAACAGACGCTGCCCGAGATCGACGCGTATCAGTATGCGCATCCGCAACAGCGCGATCGTGTCCGGGCTCTGTTGCTCGAGGCGGCGGTTGCGGCGCGTTCCGATGCCGATGTCCGAGAGCGGTTACGCGACACCATGGTGCCGCGTATCGACATGGCGACCGACGCGCACGAAGAATGGCGCGATCGTGCCGGAGTCGATCGCGCGCTCGACATGCGCGCGCTCGTCACCTTGATCTGGAGCGCCGACCTCGGGCTCGGAGTGTTGGCCGCCCTCGGCGTGGACCTCCCCGACGTCGGGGCGTGGTCAGAGCTGATGCGCCGAATGCTGACGTCGCTGGAAGCGCCCGACGCTCACCCCGGAGCACCTACGCCACAACCGACACGCCGTCGGAGGTCCTGAGCCGCATCCCGATCAGTGTTTCCGAGGCCTCTGTTCGCGGCGACCGACGGTGCGTTCCATGACAATGATCGGTTCCGGCTCGGAGCCTTCCTGCAAGTACGTGGTTGATTTGTCTTCGAACTCGTGGGGGTCGAACGCTTCCGGGTCGAAGGGTCGGCCCAACCACTCCCGGCGCTCGTCGTGTTCAGGGCGGGCAGGGTCGGTGAGAATCTCGAGTAGCTCGCGGTAGCCACCGCGATCGTGACCACCGAGGTCCCTGGCCTTGACAGGGCGTCGGCGCCGGAGTTCATCGGCGCGGAAATGCCTCTGGTGACACCGCGTCGCCGACACCGTCACTCACTTGTACTTTGATCAGCCGCGATCCGCTGAGCGCGAGAACGGCGATCATCACGCCGATCGCAATGCAGACGTCGCCGATACTGAACACGTTGTGGAGAGGCCAGGGATCCGGGACGGCGAAGATGTCGCCGAGTTGGAGCAGGCGCGGGTGGGCGACCGCCGATGAGTTCGCAAAGCCCGGGCTGTTCGTCGCGATCCCCGCCGCGCGCAGGGCGCTGTGGGACGCCGGCATCACGCCGTGGTTCGCCAAGATGGCGACGAGGTTGAGCGCGGCGCCCAGGGCGATGATCCACATTCCTCGGACCCGCCGGTTCGCGCCGACGAACGCGCCCGCGAGTACGTAGGACGCCACGTGCGCCAGGCGGTGCAGCCCGGGGCTGCCTTCCGGAAGCACGGAGATGATCACGATCTGGATGCACAGGGCCCCCAAGATCGTCCGGACGAGCCGCAGACGAACCTGGGCGAGCGCGGACAGGTGCCCGCCGGTGGGGCGAACGGCAAGTGCGGCAAGCAATACCGCGGCGAGCAGGAGCACGATCGAGTATCGGCGGAACCAGTGGGGGCCTTTTGTGACATGTGGCCGGCATGGTCAAGGAATCACCGGGATCTTCCGACGGACTGTCTCTCGAACTCGACGGAGGAGGAGACTCCCATGAAGGCCCGACTGACACGCGCGGCAACGGCCCTCGCTGCTCTGGTGGCGCTCGCCACGGTGACCGGAGCCGGCACCAAGTTTCACTGAGTAGGGCTCAGACGTAACCGCGGCGAAGCGCTTCGGAGGTAGCTTCCACGCGGGATGACGCGTTCATCTTGCGCAGGATGCTCGAAACGTGAGCCGCCGCCGTGCGGCGGCTGATGAAGAGGATCGACGCGATCTCCGGATTCGACTTGCCGTCGACGACGAGACGAAGCACCTCGAGCTCGCGCACGGAGAGCGCTTCGTCGCCGTCGACCGTCGTGCGCGCAGGCCCGAGCCGGAGCTGATGGCTTCGAGCGAGCCCGGCGATCGCGTGCGCTAAGCCGCCGAACCCATGCGCGAGCGCGGTGGCGCGGGCGCGCTTGA
>JAUZEI010000433.1 GCA_030839105.1 Actinomycetota bacterium | reverse complement strand
GATCAGGATCCACACCGCGCCCGCGACGACCGCCTTCGTCGCGGAGATGATCCCATAGCGCGACTCGACCGGAGCGTCGCCGAAGGCGCGCCACACCGCGACCTGCCCGTCGCGCGCGAGCGCGAGTTGGCACGATGGGAGTCGACCGGCGTCGACGTCCTGCTGTACGCGATCGATCAACGCTCGGAGGGCGTCCGGGTCGATGCCGAGATCGGTGGGATCGGCGACTGGATTGCGGTCGTACGGTGCACGCGTCATGGTGCCGGCAGATGCTACGGCGCGGCACTTGACGCGACAACGACGGCTACCGCGGCCTTCTGGTCTGAGCACTCGGCCGGAGGTTTGCGGCCGGAACAGGCCGGGACCGAGACTGCACGACATGGACTTCAACGACACTCCCGAAGAAGCTGCGTGGCGCGAAGAATTCCGTGCGTGGCTGGAGGAGAACGCGCCCGAGTTCACGGGTAAGCCGCCCGAGCACGACATGGAGATCGGCGGTGGTGACTACCTCGAGCGGGCGAAGCGCTGGCAGGCGGCGAAGTTCGACGCCGGGTTCGCGCGCATCACGTGGGAGCCGGAGTTCGGTGGCCGCAACGGCACGACGGTCGAGCAGATCATCTTCGGCCAAGAGGAGTCGCGGTTCCCCGTTCCGAACGAGGCGTTCATCATCGGGCTCGGGATGATCGCGCCGACGCTGCGCGCCGTCGGAAGCGACGCGCAAAAGGATCGCTACCTCACCAAGCTCCTCCGGGGAGAGGAGATCTGGTCACAGCTCTTCAGCGAACCCGGGGCCGGCTCCGACGTCGCGTCGCTCTCGACCACCGCGACGCGTGACGGCGACGAGTGGATCATCAACGGGCAGAAGGTCTGGACCTCGGGGGCGCAGTACTCCGACTACGGCGAGATCGTGTGCCGCACGAATCCCGAAGCCGAGAAGCACAAGGGCATCACGGCGTTCATCGTCGACATGAAGGCGCCCGGCGTCACGATCAAGCCACTCAAGCAGATGAACGGCGGCGCGGGTTTCAACGAGGTGTTCTTCGACAATGTGCGCGTGCCGCACGAGAACGTGCTCGGCGACGTCAACGAAGGTTGGACCGTAGCGATCACCACGTTGATGAACGAGCGCGTCGCCATCGGGTCCGGTGGGGGCGGCGGCGGCCGCGGCACCGTGCAACAGGTCATCGCGCTCGCACAGCAGCGTGGTGTCAACGGTGACGCGCGCGTCCGCCAGCAGCTCGCCGACCTCTACACCAAGACCCGCATCCAGAAGTTCCTTTCGATGCGCACGTTGACGGCCGCGACGAAGGGCAAGATCCCGGGGCCGGAAGGATCGATCGGCAAGCTCCTCGGCGGCCGGATCATGACCCAGCTCGGTGATCTCACGGTCTCGCTCGCGGGCGCCGACGCGGTCGCCGGGAAGACGCGTCTCGCGCAGACCATGCTGGCCGCGCCGGCCGGGCACATCGCCGGTGGCTCCGACGAGGTGATGAAGAACATCATCGGCGAGCGCGTTCTGGGCCTGCCGGGTGAGCCGCGGCCCGACAAGGGTGTCGCTTGGCGCGAGGTCCCGCGCTGAGCGGGTAGCTCGTCCACTCGCGCAACTCTCCACCGCCTTGCGTTGACTGCGCGACGTTTCCGACGCTGATCGACGCAATCCTCGGTCGCGCTCAAGATTCGTGGGCGGATATGCCGTTATCGGGATTGTCAATCCGAGCAATGCACGCTGAGGGGTTCACCGCCGCCCGCACCAACCGTTGGTGCGCGCTACGACCGCGTCGATGACGACGACGGCCGGAAAGGCTGACCGAACATGCGTGAAATGCTCACCGGCGGGCGCCGCCGCCGTCTCGTCACTCTGGCGACCGTTGCGGTCACCGGCCTCTCCGTCGTCGGCATCGGACTGCTCACGACGTCAGGTGCGGGCGCCGCGAATGCACATCACGAGCCGTCACGATCGCACCCGCAACACGAGGCGCGGTGCCGTCCGCCGCACCGGCACGGCAACGAGCACCATCGCGTCCACCATCACCGGTCGAGCGTTCCGCTCTGTCGCCCGGAGCCGACCACGACGTCGCGGCCCGAGAGGTCGACGACATCACTCCCCAAGGCGACCACATCGGTGCCGGTCACGACCACGACCGTTCCCGAGACGACGACAACGGTCGCGCCGACGACCACGACGACAGCATCGACCGTGCAGCCGTGCCCGGGCCACATCGTCAACGGCGTCTGCATCATCACCGGCTAGATGCGAGAACTGCGCGAGCCGGCTCCGCTCGCGCAGTTCCGCGTGTGGGGTCGAGGGTGCCTCGATGACGCGCTAGTTCGACGGAGGCTTCTCGAACGGTTGCAGCTCGATGGGCGCGGCGTCGGCGACGGACTCGTCGACGACCGCAGTCTCCGAATCGCGCGTGCCGTTGTCGCGGTGGTTGCCGTTCGAGCCGGTTCCCAGCGTGCGCATGAGCGTGGCGGCCAGACCTTCGATGGCCCCACCGCCGCCGTTCACCAGCACCTCCGGAACCACGGTGATGTGCCCCTCGGCCACCGCGTTCGCGACTGCGACCAATGCGGTTGCCGTCTGGCCGAGCGCTTCGGTCTGGGCCTGGAATCCCGCGGCGCGCGCGAGTCCCAACGCTTCCGTCGCCTTGGCTTCGGCCAGACCGATGGCCTGCGTCTTCGACGCTTCCGCTTCACCGGTGAGCCGCACGAAGGCCGCCTCGCCTCGGGCCTGCGCTTCTCGTGCCTGGGCTTCGTTGTTCTTGATGTCGATGCCGACGGCAGACTGCGCGAGCTGCGCCTGCATGTCGGCGGTGCCCTTCGCCTTCTCGCGCTCGACCCGCGCGATCTCGGCGCGCTCCTCCTCCGCGTACGTCTCCTTCTCCTGGTT